>JAPLUH010000479.1 GCA_026397675.1 Verrucomicrobiota bacterium | reverse complement strand
CCGACGCCGGCGTGGGCACCGAAGTGGTGCTGCTGTAATTGGGCGATTTCTCAAGCACTGCACGGAGCGAGAATCGCATCGCTCATGCCGTGGATGATTTTTTTATCCGCCGGATTGAGTGTCGCTAAGATGCCTCCGAGTTTCGGACGGGCCTGATCCCCATCGCCAGACACGAAGTAGTACGGGCACAAGCGGGCACGGACTGGCTGACGAGTGACCTCGCCCGTATCGAGGTCCAAAGCCTCGGCCTCCAGCAGTCGCGGTTTGTGGTACTGCTGCAACAAGTAAGGCGACCCGGGCCAAGCCCCGAGAGCTCGATCTACCGCCGAACCCCATTCACCGGCGCTCAAATCGGACCCCAGATAAACGCCCCGAGAACCCCAGGCCTGCGGACTGAACCCAGAGATCTTTAACACCAGCGCCCGATCTCGCTGGGATAGCCCCTTCAGCTGAGACCACTCGGTGATTTCTAACCCGGGATAAGCGCCATGGGGCGGCAGCGGCATGGGATCAATCAACCAACTGCGCGGCACAATCTTCAGCAACCGGAGGTAGAACCCCTCCCCCAATTCCTGCCGCCAGAACTCCCTCAGGTTTCGATTCCACAACAGGGCAAAGAGCAGCTTCTCCTCGAAAATGGGCCTCGGCGGCGGCGTCAGCCGGATGCGCTTTTCCAAAGCCTTCTGAATCAACGCGCCCGATCCCTGGACCTGAGGCAAATCGAACAACTCGAAGAAGCGGTACACCGCCTCACCATCGGCCGGTGCATCAAAATCTGCTCCGTGCACCTGGAAACGGCCCGATCCCAACTGTGCAGCCAGCCAAGCCATTTCCGGGCGATAAGACGCAGCCTCCTCGGACACCACGATATGAACCTTCGAGGCCTCCCCAAAAATGGACGCGAATCCATCCTGCATGCCAGAGCCTCCCCCAATGACCGCATCACCCAGAGCCGCGTAAGTTTGGTTCAGCCACTGAGTCAGACCGATCCCCCCGGGCACCGAATCCAACTCGGAGATAATGAACCCCTCCTCGGTAAGCAGCAGGTCTGGACGAATCACCCGAGGCAGTTCATTGCGCAACGTGGCCGCCCGTTGGATCGCCACCAATTCCGGCGGCTTTCCCTGATCTAGCACCTCCGCCACCCAAGCCGGCGCGCGCCCCTCGACACTCCGCCGGTACAACTGGTTCACGGCCTTATAGAACTGGTGAAACACCCGCCCTAGCGACTCGATCTCCGCAGCCAACGATTCGCCCAAGGCCAGCGGCCGCGCCGCCGATTTCCAGCTCATCCCCCCAAAGAGCCCTCCCTCAGGCATGGCTTGGCGCAGCGACTGAGCCCGATCAACAGCGGTCATGTGCCCTCACCCTACGAACCCACACCGTCTCCCTCAACCTCATCTGCTCTCAGAATGGCAGCCTAGCCAAGACCACTACGCAGCCGACCACCACGCCCAACCCACCAACGCTCCCGGTAAGGCTTCGATCTCCGAACGGAGCGCGGCGCTTTCGGAGAAATCGCCCTACCCCCTGAGCTGCCGCCTGACTCAAACAACCGGCACCGTCGCCCGAGCGACACCATTGCCCCCGGGCGGCAGCGGGACACGGCCGAAGCGAGCCTTGGAGGCGAACAAACCACCCCCTCGCGCACAGCGCGAAAGCCCCATCCTTTCAGAAGCCTCCTCAGCCCGCGCAGGCCGAGTCCCGCGGAGCCCCACCGTGCAGCAAGCCACACGGGCCCAAGCGCTTTCGGATAAGTCGCCCTACCCCCTGAGCTGCCGCTTAACTGGGACAACCGGCACCGTCGCCCAAGCGACACCATTGCCCCCGGGCGGCAGCGGGACACGGCCGAAGCGAGCCTTGGAGGCGAACAAACCACCCCCTCGCGCACAGCGCGAAAGCCCCATCCTTTCAAAAGCCTCCTCAGCCCGCGCAGGCCGAGTCCCGCGGAGCCCCACCGCACAGCCAGCCCTTTCAAACCCGACCTCTCCCCACAGAAAGCCAAACAAACAATCACACCCCACCGATTGTTTGAAAAAAGAAACTCACGAACAACGAACCCTTGGACAGCCATTGTCTAATCAAACCCCTCAAGCTCATCGCATGAACAGTCCACACAGTGCCCTCAACAAAACAAACGCCACTATGACCGCCTGGCTGCCATTGGAAATCCCCGCGATCCCCCTCCGTCGAGCACCTCGGCGCGTCCGAAGCTTCCGACCCTGTGGTCGAGAACGGGCTGCCTGGTGGTTCGACCAAATGCGGCGGATCGTCGACACCGGAGCCGACTTCTGCGCCTGAACTGACACCGCCCAGACCCACAACTCCAGACCTCGCTTTCCAGCTCAGCCACCCCCTGACGATCACCAAAGCCCACGTCCATAAAAACCCGAAAAAACCGACACTGCGAAAACCCGTTCTTGCAACGTCGTCGCCAAATCGGCAGCTTCTTGCGCACTTGGGAACGGGGTCGTAGCTCAGTTGGTAGAGCGTCTCGTTCGCAATGAGAAGGTCAGGGGTTCGACTCCCCTCGGCTCCACCACCTCCCAAGTCTGTTCGTCGGTGAATTTGCCGTCGGTAAATTCGTCCTCGGTCCATCTGTCGCCGGCACATATCGAGTCCCCGGCCCATATCGACGCGCTCCGGGCTCCATCACAGCCCACCACCGACCTCCCCCTGAACCGCACACGGGGCCTTGTGTACACCGCGCCTCTCTCACGGTCCCCATCCGATCGATCCCTGTCCGATTCCGCAACGCCCGACAGCCCGATGACCCACGGAGTCTGTGAGCCAACCCGAGCTTCCGTGTTTGCCCATCACACTGCGCCCAAGACTTCGTAAGAGTTCAGCCAACCCTTCCACCCGCTATCCAAAGCAAAACCCCGGATTCCTCAACCGAGGATCCAGGTTCAATTCCTGGTCGGGACACCACTTCAAAACCCCTTAATTCTATTGGGTCTTATTAACAAAAACTGATCCTCATCAATTTTAGCACTTCAAAATTTGGGACAGTTTTGGGACAGTTGGCAACGGAATGCCCCTCCCTAAGAGATTCCCACACACCGTCAAAGTAGGCTCCGCCTCGGTGACCATTTATCGGAACTACGCTGACAAGGAGCGGCAATACCCCTCTTTCATCGTCGTCGACTACCTGACCAGCAAAAGGCGACGACAGCGCTTCAACAGCTACCCGGCCGCACTCGCTGAAGCCAACCGAGTCGCAGTCAATCTCAGCAACCAAGACGTGGCCGCCGGAGGCATTGATTTTCGAGATGCAGCCTCCCTCATTCAATGCCGCCAACTCCTCGAAGGCCTCGACATCTCTCTGGAAGGCGCCGTGGAGGCTTTTGCCCAATCGGCCAAGCTTGTCGGGGCTCACCGGGTTATTGAGGCGGCAGCGGAGCATGCTCGGCGACACCCGATCACGATGGAGAAGATCCCGATCGCCAAGGCGGCCGATGATTACTTCGACGCCCTGCAAGCACGTGGCCAATCCGAGCGATATCTCCAGGATGTGAAAGCGCGGTTGGGCCGATTCATCATCGATCATCCCAAACAGCAACTCCACGAGATCACCACGGGGCTTCTCCAACATTGGATCGATCGCTTGAGCCGAACAGATGGGTCCCCGCAATCGGCGGTCTCAAAAAGAAACTTTGCCACCATCACCAGCGGCTTCTTCGAGTACTGG
>JAPLUH010000422.1 GCA_026397675.1 Verrucomicrobiota bacterium | reverse complement strand
CTCCATCGCCGGATATATCCACACCCCGGACGTGCGCACGTCGATCCTGTCGGCCAACAGAATCCCCGACAATGGGACCGTCAAGCCCGACGCCATTAGCCTCAACGACCTCGATGACTGGTTGGAGTTCCACCAGGCCGTTCTGAAGTGAGCGGTAGGGTCTAACCCTTAGACTATCTTCGATGCGGGGTGCCCCTGGAAACGGGGGCACCCCGATCGTTTGGAACTCAGCCAGAACGATTCAGTGGGGAGGAAAGGGATGGCGTAGCGGATTCTTTTGGCTCAGGGCAAGATTAACTCGGCGGGCAGCCGGGCGATGTGTTCATCGGGCATTCGGGAGTCCTCGGAGCCAGGAGCAGGGATGGTTCCAGCAACATGGCCGTCGGCGAACCAGGTCTCGGCACGATGGGAATGCCGGAAGTGGACGGTGGGTCCCTCGAGGTCAAAGTAGTAGAACTCCTCCAGCAATGGGTGGTCTGGAGACGCAGGGGACTGGAAGTCGTTGACCTCGGCGCAATCAGCGAAAATGGCGCACCCTGCGGGAGAACGCAGCGTTGCGATGGCGATCCCGGTCGAGCCCCGGGTGCCGACCCTCAGGTTGTAGCCGTAGCCGAAGGCCGCCCCGCGGGCCTTGCTTTTAAAGCGAGGATTGGCGCGGTTGAGGGCTGGGCAGACTTCGACGCCGCGCGACTGAAGGTAGGGCCACAAGGCGCCGGTGGTCGGATCAAAGCGGCGTTCTCCTTCGGTGCCGTCTTCTAACCATCCGAACCAGTAGCTCCATCCATTGTTGGTGCGCGCACCTCGCTCGACGAACGCGATGCCTGCGTGATCGTCCCAGTAGAGTTGGGTGGCTAGTCCGACTTGCCGGAGATTGGAAGTACAGACCGACGCCCGAGCCGCGGAGCGTGATCGAACCAAGGCCGGCAGGGTGAGTGCAGCCAGGATGGCGATCACAACGAGGACCACGAGGAGTTCAACGAGCGTGAAGGCCCGCACCGGGCATTCCGTCGAGATGGTCCGCATCGGCTTCATGGACGCACGGCGACGACGCGGTAGAATTGAGTCGGAATCCATCCGTCTCTCGGGTCCCACAGTTTGAGCTCCCCGGAGGTTGCAGCCAGGCTCTCGGAGACCGTGCTCCAGTCCGTCAGGTTGCCTGAGGCTTCCAGTGTGTAGCGCCAGCCGCCTAAGGCATCGAACGCCACTCCGCCATCGAGCGCTCGGAGTCGTGTAATTGGCGGCTCTGGGAGGGTGATTGCAATATTATCGATCCAACCCCGGGCTAATACGGAACCGGCGTAGAGCGGGTTCTGGCCGGTTCCGGAATAGCTGCTGATGGCGAAGGTATCGACTTCGAACCGCGTGAAATGGGAGGGTAACACCACGTCCGAGAGTTCTGGGCCCGGTTGGCCGTCAGTCGTCATGGACATCCGGGCTGTCCGAAGTGTTGCGGTGTAAGTCAGTTCGAAGCGGTAACGATGACCGGGTTCGAGCGTGACATAACTATCGGCATATCCCCAGGGCAGTCGCCCGTCCGACGGGACAATCACCGGAGACACGGACGAGGAAACGGCGCCCGACTCGCCGAACCAGGTCCATTCCACGGTGTTTTTGGCCCCGGGGAAGGAGCCTCGGAAATAGTTCGTGGCGAGCACATCCGCCTGTCGGACAAGGCCTGCGGCAATTTGGAAGGATCCGGATTGGCCGGCGACCACGCCGACGGCATGGGATTCGAGAGTGAGATCGAAGGCGAAGCTGAAATTGACGGTGGTGCCCAGTGTGGTGGGCAAGGGGAGTGCAAAAAAACTATTCGCACGCGACGAGTCCCAGACCACCCCCAATTGCTGGCCCGAGGCATCCCAGTGAAACAGTGTGGGGTCTCCCCAGGAACGCCATCCCCGCGCGGACGGATCGGTATCGAAGGACTCTTTGAGGGTCGCACCCTGGGCCAAAACCCCGAGGCAAGCCGTCAGATAAAACGCCTGAAGGGCGAGGTTGCCTCGGTGGAGCGACGAGTTCATTTCGACGAATTGAGTTCGGAAGATCGCGATCAGATTTTCTCGTCGAAGGGACAGTGGCGGCAACCGCTTCCACAACAGTAGCCGCGGCGAAGATGATAGGCACGGGTGAAGACCATGAGGCCTTCCTCTGTGAAGTAGGTGTCCGGCTCTTCCGTCTCGGGCAAAGGCCCACAGCAGGAGGGTTTGCATCCCGCGCATGCTGGGCAAAGGCAGGCCTTTTGTTGGAGATGCAGCGGAATGCTTTCCAGCACTTCTGGAGGAATGGTTACCTCTTCGCACCAACACCGTTCCGGAGAGGGGTCGGCTCCACCGGCCCTGCGGCAGGCATTGGCCTGACCGCAGAGCGGGCACTGGTTTTCCGAAACGGTGGTGACACAGTCCATATGAGCGGCTCGCTTACGAGAGCGTTTGGGAAAACCGACGCCAGACCCACAGTCCGGCCATTGCAGACCCCATCAATGCCCAGGTTTGCGGCTCTGGCACGGTGCTGACCATGGAAAACCCGTCGATATCGGCTTTGCCGCTGAGCACCTCAATTCGGATGTAGGAGGCCTCTGTCAGGCCCACCGGTTTGCCCGTGGCGTCTAGGGCCCAGGCCAAGTCAAAACTCGTTCCTCCAGCGGAGCCTCGGTAGAGCTGGCGGATCTCATCAAGAGTCTTTCCAGAGAATTCGGCTGGCTGCAGAGAAGCGCTCAACGGAATGCCGAAGTCCCCGGATCCATCGGTCGGATAATAGTGATCCACCTTGGGCGAGCGCGCTGGGTCCAGCACGTACCAGGTCTTGCCGTCGCTGCTCACGCTCATCTTCTGGGTTCCCGAATTGGGGTTGAAGAGGGACCCATCGGTGGCTGGCTTGCCAATGGCGTTCCAATTGGCATCGAACTCATTGGTCATTAAAAATCCGGTACTGCCAAAGACGGTGAAATCCATTCCGTGCGGATTTCCTGGGGCATTCTTCAGCGGTGAATCCCAACGCAGCGTTAGAGATCCACCCGCACCGATGCTGATGAGTTGGTCTCGGGTGTAGGGCGGGGAGAATGGATCCACGGGTCCAGCGAAGTCGCCACTGGTGAGGCGGCTGGGCGTACCTATCGCGGCCATGGTGTTGGTGTAGCCCGGGGAGAATCCGGTTCCGGACCGGTAGTCCACCACAGAGGCGGGGTATTGGGCTTGGACTGAGAGGACTGCGCAGGCGGCGAGGATCGCCTTCGGAGTGAAGCAATCCATCAGGGGGCTGCTCGATTTGAGGGTACGGACTGTTCGGACGGTATTCATGGTCTCTAGTGCACGGCAACGGCAGGCCTGGTTCAGGGGCTTGCCTAGGTGGTGTCAATGGAGACCAGGCCGGGGAATAGGAAGTGGGTGAGTGTCTGAAACACAAAACGCCTCCAATCCACCGGCAAAACAGGGAATGAAGGCGTCAGACATTCAAAATGTTTCCACCCCAGCATATGGGCAGGGATGGTCTGGCCTCATCCTTCGCTTTGCGGCGAAGCGGTTGCGGCACGAAGCCGAAACCCGACGAGCATCATTGGCGCGATATCCTGACTACAGGCTTCGAACCTCGCCCCCGCCTTCCCAGACTCGCGTCCAGTGACTGTCGTGTACGACTAGGGGGTTTGTTGCCTGATACAGTGGCGCAACCGTCGCCGATTCTCACGGCGTTCCCGCACTTCCAAAGATGTTTTGATATTGGACTTTCTCCGCGTGGGAAAAGCCCGTCAAAGAACTGGGACGTAAATACTCTATGTGTCGTCGCAAATCAAGATGCAAAGCGATCGGCTGTAAGAAAGGTGCCCGATCTGCCTTGGGGCTTCCGTTGCGGACCGGTAATCCGCAGTCTCTTACCATGCGCTCCCGTGGTTTCACCCTCATAGAACTCCTGGTGGTCATTGCGATCATCGCTATTTTGGCGGGCCTCCTCCTGCCGGCCTTGGCGCGAGCTAAGTCGAAGGCCGGAGGCATGGTGTGCATGAACAACGCCAAGCAGTTGCAGACGGCTCTCCAACTGTACGCCGACGATCACCACGACCGGTACGTCAACAACCACGGCGTGGGTGAGACGCGGTCGCGGACCAACAGTTGGGCCAACAATGTGATGGATTGGACCGGGAGCGATGGAAATACCAACCTGAACCTTCTTTCGAGCGGATTGCTCTCGCGTCATCTGGCGAGTACCGCGGTATTCCACTGCCCCTCGGATCAATCGCGGGCCGACAATGGACTGCGTATCCGCAGCTACGCGCTCAACGCCCTGGTGGGTGATCCAGGTGAGTTGACCAACCGGTTTAATCCCTCTTATCGGCAGTATTTCAAGGGGTCCGATGTCAGTTCCCCATCCAAGGTCTTCGCGTTCTTGGACGAGCATCCCGACACCATCAATGATGGTTTCTTTATGAACCGCCTAGAGGAGGCCCCCAAGTGGGGTAATTTGCCGGCATCGTATCATTCCAGCGCGGCTTACTTCACCTACCTAGACGGGCATGCCGAGGGGCATCGGTGGCAGGTGGTGGGCCCGGAGGGGACCATTCGAGCCAATGTTCGGGGAGGGGCAGGGGGGATCTTCGCGGCCAACCCGACGACGGATTGGGATTGGGTGAAGGCCAACAGCGGGGAGGTCCGGTGAGACGAATTCGAGAAGGTAGGGCGATTTTCCCATGTCCCCATCACTCGGTGACTGATAGGAAACGCGCAGAATGAATCGTGTTTCGGTGGGTTTTCTAGGTGCTGGCAAGATGGCGACCGCATTGGCTCGCGGAGTCATTAGTGCGGGTGTGGTTCCGGCTGAGAGGGTCTTGGCCAGTGATCCGATTCCGGCAGCCCGCCAGGCCTTCGCACAGGCGACGGGAGCCCGAGTCACCGATCAGAATGCCGAAGTCTTGGCCGGCTCGGACATCGTGGTGATCGCCGTGAAACCCGACCAAGTCGTGGGCCTCTTGGGCGAATTGGCAGCGAACTGGAACACGGAACGGCATTTGGTAGTGAGCATCGCTGCCGGAGTTTCCTTAGCTCGCATGGAAGCGGCAGGACCGAGCGGCCTTCGGGTGATCCGGGTGATGCCCAACACACCGGCGCTGGTCGGGGCGAGCGCCTCGGCCTACGCGGTGGGTTCGTCGGCGACGTGCGCCGATGCCGAGGTAGTACAAGAGTTCTTGGCGTCCGTGGGTCTGGCCTTGGAAGTGAAGGAAAAGCTGCTCGATGCAGTGACGGGGGTCAGTGGCAGTGGGCCTGCCTATGCGTTCCTAATGATCGAGGCGTTGGCTGATGGGGGAGTGGCCGCAGGGCTGCCTCGGGATATCGCTCAGCGTTTGGCAGCCCAAACCTTGTTGGGGGCTGCCAAGATGGTGCTGGAGACCGGACAACACCCCGGAGCCCTCAAGGACGCTGTTTGCAGTCCGGGCGGCACGACCATCGAAGCCATTCATGTGCTAGAAAAGGGCGGGGTGCGTGCGGCGTTGATCGGAGCGGTTCGAGCAGCCGCCGACAAGGCCAAGGCCATGGCCTGATTCCATTTCATGAAACCCATGCTCCCGCCGCCGCACCCGACGCAGGTCCGAATCCTGTGGGGGACGCTCACCGCAGTGGCCATCGCGGTCTTGTTGGGGTTGGTAGTCGGTGCGGTTTGGGGAGCGGGGCAGGTTCTGGATGTCTTGTCGCCGGTCCTATGGCCGCTGGCTTTGGCGGGGGTACTGGCTTACTTGCTGGATCCGGTCGTGGATTTCATTGAGCGACGGGGTGTCGCGCGGGCCCCTGCTATCACGTTGGTTTTCTTGTCGGCGTTGGTGCTCGTGGTGGGGGTGTTCGCCAGCGTGGTTCCTCAGCTTTACCGAGAGACCCGGCAGTTTGCTGAACGGGTGCCCGATTACAGCCAGAAGTTTCAGCACCAGATGGAATCCTGGGCCACCAATCCGCCGGTTATGGTCCGAAAGATCCTGGAGTTGCGGGCGAAGTCGGCTTCGACTGCGACTCCGGCCAATCTAGTGGGGTCCAACGCAGGGACTGGCCCCGTTCCGATGGATCAGGAAACACGAGCATCCCTCAAGGAAGCCTCCACGTGGTTGATGAACCTCTTGCCAACCAGTGGTGTGTGGTTTTTGACACAGTTGGGCAAGGTGAGTGGTTGGTTCGGCCTCTTGGCCGGGTTGTTTCTGGTGCCGGTCTATGCGTTCTATTTCCTGCTCGAAAAACGAGGCATTGAGCGGGAATGGACCGATTACCTGCCCGTGCGCAATTCGCAGTTCAAGGTCGAGTTGGTGTTCATCTTGCGATCCATCAACGACTATCTGATCGTATTTTTCCGAAGCCAACTGCTCGTGGCCATGTGCGACGGAGTTCTCTACACCTTTGGTTTTTTGGTTATTGGTCTCCCTTATGCCTTCATCCTCGGATTGATGGCCACGGTGCTCACCATGATCCCGTTCTTGGGAGCCATCACAACCTGCGTCGCCGCGTTGTTGGTCGGGTTCGCTAGTTCTGGTGATTGGGTCCTGCCAGTCAAGGTGCTTGGAGTTTTTGCCACGGTTCAGTCATTGGAAGGATTGGTGATTTCCCCGAAAATCATGGGAGATCGCGTGGGGTTGCATCCCTTGAGCATCATTATTGCGGTGATGGTGGGGACCACGTTGTTGGGGGGGCTTTTGGGAGGCATTCTGGCCATCCCGCTCACGGCGGCCATGCGGGTGCTCATGTTCCGGTATGTCTGGAAGCACACGCTCAGAGATGAAGCGATCCCTGTTGCCGCCCCAGAAAATATTTGAACGTCTGATTGGGAAACGTGCTCTCAAGAGATGTCCCCAGGCTGCCGGAACTTCGGTTGGCAAATCGGGACTCTCAAACCATAGTGAACACAATGAATCTTTGGGTGTTGTTAATTCTGGGTAGCCTTTGTCTGCAGTTGGCGGGGGTGGCCAAGGAATTGCGGCCTTCGACCAGCACCAGCAACGCGGTGCCGTCTACGGTTTCCCATGCAGCCACGTCGGATACAGGGGTGCTGCCCTCCAAGTTTACTGATCCGAAGATCTTGGCACCGGAGGAGTCCAGCGGTGAGATCGCCCGCTTGGCGGCCCGAATGATCGAGCGGTCGCACTTTCTGCGTCGTGAGTTTGATGACCGCATCTCGGAGCGGTTCTTTGAACGGTATCTGGAGTCGTTGGATCCCCAACGGATGTATTTTACCCAAGCCGATTACGAGGAGTTCAGCGCCTACCGCCAACAGTTGGATGATTTGACACTGCGTCGCGGGGATACACGGCCTGCCTACGAGATTTTCAACCGTTATCTCCAGCACATCGACCAGCAATACGCGGTGGTTCAAGGGGCTCTGAAGACCGAGAAATTCAATTTTGAAGCCGACACCAAGATGCTTCTGAACCGTAAGGATTCCGCCCGTCCGAAAGACCTCACCGAATTACAATCGGTTTGGCGCGATCGTCTGCGATTCGAGTATCTCTCGGAAAAGTTGAACCGCGATTTTGCGACGCTCGCCACGAATGTCTGGACTCAGATGACCACCGCGCCTGAGGCCGAGGTCGATGCCGGCAATGGTACGAATTCAGTGCCCTCAACGCCTCCGGCCAAGATGGTCACCAAGCCCATCTTGTCGGGTGGAAAGAAGGTGGCGGAGCTTTACGTGACCGGATTAGAAGTTCGCCTCCACTCCAATTTGTCCACCAACCGGGCCGCCGTAGTGGCCAAGATGGCCGAGTCGGGGAAGTTTAAGGGTGCTTCTGATTTGCGCAGTTACTTCGAGAGCAATCTTCAAGGCGACCGGCACGATGAAATCGTGAAGACGCTCAACCGCCGGTACAACCGGGTGATGCGGAATTTGAAGCAGTTCGAGTCCAAGGAAGTGTTGCAGTGGTACCTCGATGCGCTGGCTCATTCCTACGATCCGCATACCAACTACTTTGGAGCTCGCGAAGAGGAGGCCTTCAGTATGTCCATGACCCTGTCGTTCGTAGGTATTGGTGCTGTGCTCACGAGTGAAGACGGGTACGCCACCATCACCGAAGTTAAGCCCGGGAGCCCTGCTGAAAAGAGCAAGATCCTTAAGTCTGGTGACAAGATCGTGGCGGTTGCCCAAGACAAGCAGGCTCCGGTCGATGTGATTGATGAAAAGCTTCAGAAAGTCGTCGAGCAAATCCGCGGACCCAAGGGTTCCAAAGTCACGTTGACCTACATCCCGTCGGGATCCGACCTCAGCACCCGTAAGATGGTCACCATCGTCCGAGACACCATCCCGCTGGAGGATCAGGAGGCCAAGGCCAAGCTGGTGCTGGTGCCCAGTGGTGCAGGCAAGACCAACCGAATCGGTGTGATCGATCTCCCGGCTTTCTATAGTGGAGCCATCGGCGGCAATGGTGCCACGAAGAGCCCTACCGCCGACGTCGCCAAGCTGTTGCGCAAGCTCATGACCGAGGGTGTCGATGGCGTGGTATTGGATTTGCGGCGTAACGGCGGTGGATCTCTTGAAGAATGCGTCAGCTTGACCGGGTTGTTCATCAAGACCGGTCCCGTCGTTCAGGTGGTCAACGCGCTTGGGCAGCAGCGGGTGTTGGAGGATGACGACTCGTCCGTGCTGTATGATGGCCCGTTGGTGGTGTTGACCAGCCGCTTCAGTGCCTCCGCCTCGGAGATTCTGGCCGGAGCCCTCCAGGACTACGGACGAGCCGTGGTGGTGGGCGACAGTTCAACTCACGGCAAGGGGACCGTGCAGAACCTTCAAGGGTTGGAACCCTTCTATCGCGGAACCGGAAAGCCCGGGCAGGTGAAGGTGACCATCAGCAAGTTCTTCCGTCCGTCCGGGTCCTCGACCCAACTCAAGGGTGTGGTTCCAGACGTAGTACTGCCCAGCATCAACAATTTTGCCGACATCGGTGAATCTGCACTGAGCAATGCGCTTCCGTGGAACACGATTTCGCCGGTTCGTTTCGACAAGATGGATCGGGTGATTCGGGCGCTGCCGGAACTCCAACGTCGATCTACCGATCGGTTGGCCAAGGATCGGGACTACGCCTATATCGGTGAGGACATAGAGCGGTACAAGAAGCTTTTGGCCGATCGGAGTATTTCGCTGAACGAAAAGAAGCGTCGGCAGGAAATGGAGACCGATCGCAACCGGGCTGCCGTTCGTAAGGCGGAAATTAAGAGCCGAAATGAGACGGAACCCGTCGCCTACGAAATCACCCTCAAGAATGTCACCCAACCCGGGCTTCCAGAGGCTAAGGTGGCCAAGCATGTGGTGGCGGCAACGGCCCGTGATGCCCGCGCCCTAAAAACGGGCGCATCGAAGGAATCTACCGCCGAGCGACGTCGTTTGCGCGAGGCGGGTCAAGAGGACGGGGAAGACGACCTAGATGGGGTCGCAGCCGATGTGAATCTTCGGGAGGCCCAGCGCATCCTCATCGACCTCTTGGAGTTGTCCAAGGCCCGCGGCAGTGCCTCCGGGGCGACGGCGGGCATTCGTTCCGAGCGGTGAGACAACAGAGCAGCCTTTTGGAATCAATTTACTATGAGCAATCGAATCGCCTGTGTGGGAGTGGGACGCATGGGGGCCAATATGGCCCGACGGCTGAAGGAGTCAGGGTTCCATGTAAGCGCAGTTTATGACCTTCGCCGGAAGCAGGCCCAATCGTTGGCCCAAGAACTCGGGTGCGAAGCACCGTCGCGACTGTCCGCGGTGACCGCCTTGGCCGACGTCATCCTGACGGTGGTCTCGGACGATGACTCGATGGAGGCGCTGTTTGCTCAGAAAGGCGACAGCCTGCTCAAAGGGGCTGCAGGAAAATTGTTCATTAACTGTGCGACCGTGAGTCCCGCCACCCATGTGATGGTGGAATCCAGATCTCAGGCTGTGGGCGCTGAGAGTGTGGAAGCCTGCATGGCGTCCAGCATTACTCAGGCTCGCCAAGGGACATTGTATTTGATGACGGCAGGCCAAAAGAGCGCATGCCAACGGGCCGAGCCTGTCTTGGCCAAGCTGTCGGCTTCTCGGCGCTACATTGGGGCCGCGGGCACCGCCGCACAGGTCAAGGCCCTGGTGAACATGGTGATGAACATTAACACAGCAGGCCTCGCCGAAGGGTTGGGCTTGGGGGCAGCCATGGGCCTGGACTTGGGAATGCTCCGCGAAGTCTTCTCTCAGACGGGAGCCAATTCTCGGGTGTTGGAGACCGATGGCGAAGACATGCAAAAGCGCGATCACGCCTGCTTCTTCAGCGCGGCTCACGCTGCCAAGGATTCTGGGATTGCTGTCAGTCTCGCCAAGAAGGTTCGGTTGAAGGTGCCGTTGGCCCAGGCCGCATTGGGTCAGTACACGCGGATGGTCGATAATGGATTCGGAGAGTTGGACAAATCCGGCGTCGCTGAGTTGACCTTCCCAGGTCGCGGCCCCAAGCCAGCCAAACCGGCCAAAGTTGCTAAGACGGTTCGAAAGAAGGGGTGAGTTGGCAGGCGATCTCTATTGAAAAAGAGTGTCCTGATTCACACACCTGCGGGATCCGTTGCCGCAGCTCAAGAAAACGCTCGCGCAAGAAAAGAGCAGTGCTCCCGTTTTCGAGCTCCCATCGTCGACTCGTTGCGGCGCTCGAAGCTGCGCGAACTCAGCAGACCTTCGCGGTCCGTACTCCTTTCCCCATGGAACCGTCCGATGGCCCATGGAAGACCACACCGGAGGGCCTCTTATTCGTCGAGGGCGACCGCCCGGCCCCGGGGAGCGACGGAATATTGAAGGAAACGGTCTAAGAGCAACTGGACTCCGAAATTGTTGACACCGGATCCGAAAAAGATCGGCGTGAGTTTCCCCATCAAGACCTGCGGGTGGTCGAATTCGTTGCCCGCCATCTCCACCATGTCAATTTGTTCACGAACCGAAGCGTAGGTGAGCTCGTCCAGCTTCGAGCGAACGATCGGGTCATCGAGGCCGGTGACATTGACCGGTGCCCGGTACATGCCGCCCACCACTCGCTCAAAGAGGTGGACTCGCTTCTCGGCGCGATCGTAAATACCGCGGAATTCTGGGCCATTGCCCAAGGGCCAGTTCATGGCGCAGGAGCGGATTCCCAGCACGGCCTCCAACTCGTCCATTAGTTGAATGGGGTCCCGGGAAGGGCGATCCAACTTGTTGATGAAGGTGAAGATAGGAACGCCGCGTCGAGCGCAGACCTCGAAGAGTTTGCGGGTCTGGGTTTCAACGCCTTTGCCGGCGTCAATGACCATGATCACCGCATCCACCGCCGTGAGGACTCGGTAGGTGTCTTCCGAGAAATCTTTGTGCCCCGGTGTGTCTAGGAGATTGATGTAGTAGCCGGAGTATTCGAACTGCAGCACCGTTGAACTAATCGAAATGCCGCGCTTTTTCTCTAACTCCATCCAGTCCGAGGTGGTGGCGCGTTGATTTTTACGGGCTGTGACCGAACCGGCTAGTTGGACAGCGCCACCATAGAGCAGGAGCTTTTCGGTGAGCGTGGTCTTGCCGGCATCCGGATGCGATATGATCGCAAAGGTTCGTCGGCGCTGAATTTCCTCCTGCTGGGTCACGGGGATCCGATTGGGGTTGGAAGATTTGGAGTCTCAAGAAAAACGGCACCCCGGAGGGTGCCGTTCACGATTTTCATTAATCGGCCCGGATCAGACGGCCTGAGGCGGATTCTCCGGAGTCGTTTCTCCGGAATCTGCCGGGTGCTCTGCCTCTACCTCTGCGGCAGGAGCCTCTTGGGCGAGGGATGCGGCGACGTCGTCAATGGCCTCGGTTTCAGTGGCGGATGCCGTGGTTGCCTCTGCCGTCGCAGCCTCGGGAGCGGCAGCAGGCTTGTCGCTCTTCTTCGGGGCCTTCGGGGTCGGAGTAGGACGCGGGGCGGGCTTCTTGGCCGTCTCCAACATACCGCTCGCGAATTCAATCACATGACCTTGGTGAATGAGCCAGTGGAGGTCGTTCAAAACCGCCTGCTGATCCATTGTCAGCGGGGAGGGGGCCGGAGCAGCTCCGCCTTCGACCGCTGCCTCGGCCGGGGCCGGGCTCGGAGCGAGGGTCTCGACCAAGCGCTTACGATTGGTTCCGAGATTGGTGTTGATGTGATCGATGATCTTCTTGGTCGTGTCAGAGACCACGCTGCTCTCGGTATCGAGGTAATGCGGACGTGCGACCGCCACATGGACCACCGTTTTATCGCGCTTGAAGAACTGCAGCCCCATGGAGGCGAAGGTGTTGCTCAACGCGGTAGCGATACGGATCGGGAATCGCTTTTCTTTGTCGAGCGAGACGCGCAGCAGTGTCTGGAGCGCAGCCGGCAGTTTGGCATCGGCCTTCGGCGTGAAGGAATCGACCTGCTTAATGAATGAAGGCTGATGCACCTCAGTGAAGTGGGCCCGGACCTCTTCCATCGACTGAAGCACCTTGGGCTCAGGGACGTTGAGGGCCGTGTACTCGAAGCGGAAGCTGACTGAATCAGTCCATTGCTTCACAATCGCCTCGTCCTTCACAATCTTCACGCGGCTCTTGTACATGTCGAAGTTCATCCGGGAGAACCGCTCGGCATGCAGTTTGCGGAGTTTCTCTTGGTAGCCGTGAAAATTCGGAGGCCCGAGCAAATCGCCCGTCATCCCGCACTGAGCGACCAGGGTCCAGACACCCTTGGGCGGATCACACGGCATTTTCTCGGTCTGATAGAAGGTCTCGAAATGTGCCTTGAGCGCGTGCTCGGCAGCGGCTTCTTCATTTAGCCACAGGGTGTCATCGAGGTTGCAAACGAAGAGCGGCTGAATGGCCACATCCTTCTTCAACACCTCATCACGGCGCTTCATGACTTTGAAGCCCACGGTGTAGCGGTCGGGCTTTTGCATCACCAGACCGGCGACCTCGAAGAGGGGGTAGGCGCGACCACTGAGTTTGATTTGTCGGGCCAACGAGCTGACGCCACCTTGTTCAGGGTTCAGGGTCAGTTCGACGGGAATCAGCGGTTCAGGACGGAAGTCCGGACGACGCGGGCCACGACCGGGTCCATCGCGACCCGGTCCATCGCGTCGGGGTCCGTTCTTGGGATCCCAAGCAATGCCAGGAGCCCCGCCGCCGCCAGGTCCACCCTGCGGGCGAGGTCCACGGTCACCGCCGGGTCCGCCTTGAGGGCGGGGTCCGCCGGAGCCACCCGGGCGAGGACCACCGAAACCGCCGCCGCCACCCGGGCGAGGGCCACCGAAGCCGCCAGGGCGAGGACCACCAAAGCCACTAGGGCCGCCGGAACCACCGGGGCGGGGGCCGCCGAAGCCGCCAGGGCCACCGGGCCGAGGACGATCACCGCGGCCAAAACGCCGGTCGCCGCGTGATTCGCCTTCGGTTCCATCGTATCGGGCGTACTTGTTAGGGTCCGAGGGCGATGTAGCCCAGGCGGGCTGAAACAGTTTGTCGAGGTCGAGGTTGATCTCCAGTGATTCGCTCATATCAAAAAGACCGCATCTAAGCGGGTGTTACCAAAATGGTTCGGCACAATGGGACCCGGAAGTGTCGAAAGCAAGTCTGTCAGCAAAAATGCCGATTTTCTAAAAACAGGGGTTTGGATTTGAATTTGCCGGTCACGGTTGGCCAAGGATTCACAGTCTTCGCCCGCTTGGAGACGGGGCTTGGATGAAACGGTGGATTAATGGCACCCTTTTGCGAGGTTCCCATGGGCTCAAACTATTCCATTCGTTGCGGTGAGTGTGCGGGGTTGGCCCTGGAGCGAAACCCTTGGCTGCGTCGACTCTGGGTGGCGGTCTGGACTGTGGGCTGCGTGACGCTGGCGTTTGCCCTGAACGTTCTCGCCGGAGACTCAGTGAGTGCAGGGGTGGCCGTGAGTGGGCCAGGGTCTCGCGCAGCGGCGCTATGGTCACTCAAGCCTCTATTGTCTCCTCCGGTTCCAACGGGCGTGGGTTCAGAGCATCCGATAGATCGGTTCATCGATGCGGCCTTGGTCACGCAAGGGTTGCACCGCGCTCCCGAAGCCCAGCAGCGCCTCTTAATTCGGAGAGTCGCTTGGGATCTCACAGGCCTTCCTCCCACGCCCGGCGAGGTGGACACCTTCCTTTCGGATAAATCTCCGGAAGCATTCGAGCGCATGGTGGACCGGTATTTGGTTTCGCCCGCCTACGGTGAACGGTGGGGGCGCTGGTGGCTGGATTTGGCCCGCTATGCCGACACGAACGGCCAGGACGAAAACAAGGTGATGGCCAATGCTTGGCGCTACCGCGACTGGGTGATCCGGTCGTTCAATGCCAACCAACCCTACGACCAATTCCTTCAGGAGCAGTTGGCGGGAGACCTTCTCGACCGGAAGGGAGTCCCCGAATCCCAGGTGTTTGATCGGTGGATGGCCACGGGCTTTCTGGTGCTGGGTCCCAAGATGTTGGCCGAGCAGGATAAGCCCAAGTTGGTAATGGATATGGTGGACGAGCAGATCGATGTCGTCAGTCGGGCGTTTCTGGGTCTGACGATGAGCTGTGCCCGTTGCCACGATCACAAATTCGATCCGATTAGTGCCCAGGATTACTACGCCATGGCCGGGATTTTCCGCAGTACGAAGACTCTGGAGAACTTGGCCTTCGTTTCGAAATTCAACGAGCGGCGCATTACGGCCAGCCAACGCATGTCTGCCATCGAGGCTCACAAGTCATCGATGAGCCGAATCCAAAAGGACTACGATGAAACGGTTCGCACGGCCGAGGCCGAATTGCAGCGCGAGTGGCTGTCGGTGATGTTGAAGGATCTCCCGCTTTGGATGGATGGATCTCGCTCCGCGGCGACCAACAGTCTCGAAGGACGATGGAAGCAATGGTGGCAGGGTAAATCCCCGACCCTGGGTGTTCGTCGGACCTTTGAAGAATTGGCCAAGGATGCTGCAGCCCGCGACTCGTGGTTGGCCCCTATTCGCTCCGGCAATG
>JAPLUH010000019.1 GCA_026397675.1 Verrucomicrobiota bacterium | reverse complement strand
GGTCACGCACAACCTTCGGGACTTCGGACGAGGCGAACTCAAGTTCACTTCGCCGCAGGTGGTGACCCCGGCGCGACATCTGAAAGCCATACCATGAAAACAATTCCTTATCGGTGCGACGAATCGCGGCACAAGGCCTTGCTGAGCATGGCGCGAGAATCCGGGACCAGTGTCCAACGGCTCTTCGACAACTTCGTGACGCATGTCATTGCCGAACGTCAGGCGGAAGCCCGGTTCCTAGCACGCCAGCAACGGGGCAACCCAACCCGTGGCCGAAAACTTCTCATGGAGATCCGGCAACGCCTCTCGCAGAAACCCACTTGATGGGGACGGGGGGGCAGGAAACGATTTCCGATTCTGGCAGACGCCATCGGTAGAACACCTTTCTCTGCCCAAGGGGCTGGCCGGTGGGTATTTAGGGTTCCCGGCTTGGGGCGAAGATCGTGGGGTGATCGGCGGCCAGTTCGCTAGTTCAGGCAACCCTGGCGGCAGCGGGACCGGACCGGAGCAAGCACTGGAAGCAATCAACCTCATCCCTCGCGCGCCGCGCGAAAGCCGTTCCGCCTTCGAGCTTCCCTGCGCGCGCAGGTCAGGTCCCGCGGAGCCCAACCCGGGACGCGGAGACCTTCCGGCCATCCCCGACAACGGGATCTTCCGCAACCACCCGCGGATCCAAACTCGAGAATCGTTCCCTGCCCCCGTTTCCAGCCGGCATGGTGCGGATGGGTGGCTCGCACTGCGGTGATTCGGGTTGGGTTCCAGTCGGGTCCCGATTGACGGGGCTCGGGGCGCTCGCGAATGCTCATGGGCATGATCCCTGTCCGCGCTTGGGCTGCCGTCTTCCCCCTGCTCTGCTCCGCCGTTCTCTCCAACCCGTTGCACGCGGAGCCGCCCAAGCTCCCCGGCGTCGGGGCGGCCCTGCAGGAGCAAATCGACCGCCACGAAATCGCCGGTGCGGTCACCATGGTCGTCGCGAAGGATCGGGTGCTGCACCTCGAGACCACCGGACTTGCCGATATGGCGGCCCATAAGCCGATGCAGGCGGATACGATGTTCTGGATCGCCTCGATGACCAAGCCGATCACAGCCGCGGCCGTGCTCATGCTTCAAGACGAAGGTAAGCTTAATGTCCACGATCCGGTCTCCAAGTACCTGCCCGAATTCGCAAGCCTCAAGACTCCGTCCGGCCAGCCGGCGAACCTGACGCTGATCCAGATCCTCACCCACACCTCCGGACTGGGCGAAGCCGGCGGACCGGCCGCCCGCGAGGCGAAGACTCTGGCCGACCTCGTTCCCCTGTGGCTGGCCGCGCCGATGCAGTTCGAACCGGGCAGCCGGTGGAGCTACTGCCAGAGTGGCATCAACGCCGCCGGCCGCGTCGTCGAGGTGGTCAGCGGGATGAGCTTCGATGCCTTTCTCGACAAACGCCTCTTCCAGCCGCTGGGCATGAAGAGCACGACGTTTTATCCGGGCGCCTCAGAACGCGCTCGTCAGGTCACCGCCTACGCCAAGAACGCGACGACCGGATCGCTCGAAGCCGTGCCGCCTCGACCGGAGTTCGGCCCTCGCGACCGTCCGCCGCAGGGCAACGGCGGCCT
>JAPLUH010000433.1 GCA_026397675.1 Verrucomicrobiota bacterium | reverse complement strand
CTGAGGCCGCGACAAACACGATGTGGAAGGCTTTAAGGGACATACAAGGTTTTGGTCGTCGAATTTCTGGGAAGGTCATTGCTGCCCCAGAGGGTCAGGCCCATCAACCCGACGAAGAAGATCGCCGCGAGGATTAGAACTCCGTAGACCAATTTCTTCTCCGAAAGGAGATGCATGAAATACCCGGCGACCAAGAATGCCTTAATCGACGCGATGAACAAGGCTATGGCCACCGTCAACGCCATGCTGCTGAAGTCGTCGTAATACATCGCCACCGTTAGGACGGTCCCGATGAGCAAAGCCCCAAAGATGATGAGATAGGTTCGGACGTGAGCCGCGATGTCGTGATCATGATCATCGCCGCCATGGGAGTCCGAAGTAGAAGCGCTAGGTTGGCTCATAAATACAATCAGAGGAGGTACACCACCGGGAACAGGAAGATCCAAACAAGGTCCACGAAGTGCCAGAAAAGACCACCCACCTCGATCCGGTTGATGAACTGCTCCGGATTCGACTTCCACATCTTGGCTCCGGGGAAGGCAAAATAGCCCAGCACCAACGCACCACCCAAAACGTGCAATCCGTGCAACGCAGTGATGAGGAAATAAACCGCGAAGAACGGATGGGTTGCCGGGGTGTAGGAACCCAAGGAGACGATGTCGGAAACCGCAACCTCAACTTCATGATGGTGGGATGCGCCCTTCTTGGGGTGACCGTTGATATCACGCTCCGGGTCCACCTCGACCTTGATCTTAGTGACCTTCTTGTCCGCCAACTTGGCCAGACTCCATTGATCGCTGAAGTTCCAAAATCTCGGATGCTTTCCGTCGACCTCGATGTGACCGGTCAAGGCCTTGCCATCCTGAAGGCGGATGACGTAGTGGCTGAACTTGTCGTTGTACTCGAACGACTTAATGCCCAAGAAGGCAAAGGCGCACAACACCGTGATCACCATATACACTCGGAACCGCGCGAAGTTGTTCATCTTGAGCGCCGCCCAAGCCAACACGACAGTGACCGAAGAAGTGATAAGAACGGCTGTATTGAACGTACCAATCGGAATATTGAGCAACCCTCGAGGCCATGCTAACGCCACATCCGGCCAAAAGCCGAGCGGTGCGCTAACCCGGAGAAGGATGTAAGCAGAAAACAAGGCTCCGAAGAGCATGATTTCCGAGGCCAAGAACAGCCAAATGCCCACCTTGGCATTGTAGAGGCCCGTATCAGGTCGGGCTTTGTATGTGTAGGGAATTTCCATTATTGGATCGTTAAAGGATTGAAATGGAATCGTTCAGTTCTTGTCACCCTGAGGAGTGAAGTCGGACTTGGCTCCCGGAACGCTGTACTCATAGGGGCCGCGGTAGGCGACCGGCTCCTGGAGGAAGTTGCCATGTGGCGGGGGGGTCGGGGTGGCCCATTCCAAAGTGGTCGCCTGCCACGGATTGTCCGAGGTGACACGCTTACCAGCGAAGATACTGGAGAAGAAATTGATGATGAAGGGGATCTGACAAATTCCCAGACCGACCGCACTCCAAAGGATCATGTTATTCAGCTTCAGAATGCCCGGATCGACGCCCTGACCGAAGTAGGTGGTACCACCATCAGACATACGTCGGGACATGCCCTTGAAGCCCTGAATGAACATCGGGGCGAACACACAGTTCATGAAGAACAGAGAGCCAGCCCAATGAAGCTTGCCCAAGACTTCATTCATATGACGTCCCGTAATCTTGGGGAACCAGTAGTATATGCCTGCAAATACGGCAAACATTGTTCCCGGAGCCACCACGTAGTGGAAGTGACCGATCACATAGTAGGAATCATGCAAGAAGATGTCGGAGGCGTTGAAACCCAGAGGTAGGCCCGTCAGTCCACCAATGCCGAACATCGGGAGGAATGAGAGCGCAAAGAGCGAGGCAGAGTTGAAGCGGATTGAGCCACCCCAGAGAGAAATAAACAACGCCGTGAGGATGATCACCGAGGGGATCGAAATCATCATGGTCGTGGTCTGAAAGAAGGTGGCCACCTTCGTACCCATGCCGGTTAGGTACATGTGGTGAGCCCACACGATGAAGGAGAGGAATCCGATGCTCATGGCCGCATAGACCATGCTCTTGTAACCCCAAAGCGGCTTACGAATATTGTTGGAGATCACCTCGGCGACAATGCCAATGGCCGGCAGAATCAAAACGTAAACCTCAGGGTGACCCAAGAACCAGAACAAGTGCTGCCAGAGCAGCGGGCTTCCGCCACCTGAAACCTGCAGCGGGGTTCCACCGACCACGAGACCCTGGGGCAAGAAGAACGAGCTGCCGAAGAGGTTGTCCATCAACTGCATCAAACCGGCGGCTTCCAGCGGGGGGAAGGCCAGAAGCAGCAAGAAACCGGTTACGAACTGGGCCCACACGAAGAAAGGCATCCGCATCCAGCTCATACCGCGGCAGCGCAACTGGATGATGGTGGCGATGAAGTTCACCGAACCCAGCAAGGACGAAGTGATGAGGAGCACCATGCCCATCAGCCAGTAGGTCTGACCATCAAAGAGGTTGGTTGGATCGGTGATCGAGGCTAGCGGGGAGTAGGAGGTCCAACCAGAGCGAGCGGCTCCACCCGGGGTGAAAAAGCTGGCAAACATCACCACCCCACCCAGGAAGTAACAATGGAAACTCGCCATGTTCAACCGAGGAAAAGCCATATCAGGCGCACCAATTTGCAGTGGGGTGACATAGTTACCGAAGGCACCGAAGAGCACCGGAACAATGGCCAAGAACACCATGATCGTGCCGTGCATCGCGCCAAAGGAATTGTAGAGGTCACCGCCTACGATCCCGCCCTTGGCCATGTCTTCACCCAAGACGAATTCCAACAAAGGCCCCACCAACGGGACCGCCCTGCCTGGATACGCCAACTGAAAGCGCATCACCAGCATCAGGAAGAAGCCGAAAAGCAGGAACAGCAGCGACGACACTCCGTATTGGATGCCGATGACCTTGTGGTCGGTGCTGAAGATGTACTTGCTGAAGAAACCCGGCTCATGATGCTCGTGACCGTGCGAAGAGTCGGTCGCGCTCGTGTGGGCGTGGGATGCGGTGGATTGCATAGATTGGAGTATCAGGCTCTGTCTCCCGGAAGACTAAACCGTCGGTAAGGTACAAACGCGCCGGGGCGTGGTACAGAAATTGTTGAACCCCCTCGAAGTAATGAGCTCTTCGAAGACTCTTCCTTAGTTCGATCCATGACCAGCACGGCCAAGAGGACGGGAAGATAGAAAATCGAGGCGAAAAACAGCCGCCGCGCTGCCATGGCGTTCAGGAGAAGGGCAAACCGGATGGCCTGAATCAAAAAAAGCCCGCCCAAGACCAATGCCACGGAAAGATAAATCCGGCCGCTGATTCCCTGAAGGAAGGGGACAATGCTGACGAAAATCAGCGCAATCGAGTTGCGGATGGCTGATGAGGCTGAACGACGCCCTTCGGGATCACGACCGGACAGCATCCGGAAACCCGCTTGGGCATATTCTTCTCGGTACAGCCAGGCGATGGCCATGAAATGGGGCAGTTGCCAGAAAAACAGGATCGCAAACAACGACCACCCTCCAGCGCCGAGTTCGCCGGTCGCCGCAGTCCACCCCATTAAGGGAGGCAACGCTCCGGGTATGGCCCCCACCCAGGTGTTGAGTTCGGTGATCTGCTTGAGAGGGGTGTAGACAAATACATAAATGGCCAAGGTCAGAGCCCCCAAGAACGCGGTCAGGAGGTTCACTAAGAAAACCAGCCACATCAGCCCTAAAATGGACACCACCACACCGAAGGCCAAAACGGTGAGGGGCGTGAGAATGCCGGCCGGAAGGGGCCGCGAGGCCGTACGACGCATGCGGGCGTCGAGATCTCTCTCCCACCACTGATTCAAAGCCGAGGCGCCAGCCGCCAGTAGCGATGTGCCCACGATGGCATGGAAGCAAGCCGTCCAATCGGGTGCCTGAGCTGAACCCAGGGAAAAACCCATCCAGGTGGTCAGAACCACCATTAAGGTCAACCGGGCTTTGACCAAGTCGCTGATGACCTTCACCCACCCGCGCAGACTTTGCGTGGCAACGGTGGTTTCGATGGAAGCAGCAGCGTTCACAAAGGTTGAGCTGATCGTACCGCGGATATTTTCGGAAGGACTGACTCAGGCAAGACTCTGATTTCTTCAGCAAATCGGGACTGATTCGCTTTCACGGACCAGCAGGACCAGCAACCCACAGCTAGGGTCAACGACCCCACAGCGACGTGGGCTGTGGCGACGTCGGCGGCTCGATCGGTGAGGACGGTGAACAATCCCAATGCGAACTGAACAGCGACCAGGCACAACCAGGCCGTTCCCAGGGTCCGCAGGGGATGTCCCTGGGGCTGATTCCTCGAGAACCGGAAGGTCATGCAAATGGCTAAGAAAGCCAGCACTGCGTTGATCCGGTGAAACAGGTGCATGTGGATCTGAAGGGCTGTGATGGAGTCCACCCCTTCACGTCGGCCCGCGTAGCGCACCAAAGATTCAGCATCCGTCTTGGGCCACCATTGACCATACGCCAGGGGAAGATCCGGAATAGCCAGACCCGCATGCTGGTGGCGCATCCAAAGCCCAAGAATCAACTGCCCGAACACCAGGGCCGTCGCCAAAAACACCCAGTGGGACCCTCGAAGGTCGGTAGCGGAGCGAGTCCATCGTGGGTACCAACCCGAGAGGGAGACGGCCAAGCAAGTGGTTAGCACGAAGAAAACTTGCCCGAGGCACCCGTGGATCATTCCAAAAACAGTGCCTCCGGTGGTGCCACCGATCGCCCAGGAATCGAGCACCACTCGAAGACCCCCTAGGCTCCCTTGGATCTGGACCAACCAAAATGCGGCCCAGGCCAAGCGGACCGACAATCGGGAAGCGGGAGCGTTCTTCCAGCCGACCGCAGCAGCCGCCAGAACCACCCCGCCAATTCCGAGCAGAAAATGAGCCTCACCCTTCCACAGCGGGTTGACCCGCATGAGGATTACTCCGGCCAAAACCTCTGCGAACCCTACTCCAGCCAGGGTTTTCCGAGAACCACTGCCCGCGGTCCACCGGGCCAAAAACACCACCAAAAGCCCCACTCCAGAAGCCCAAACCCGATGGGTGTGTTCATGGAAGACGCCCCCGGTCATCCACATGGAGATGGGCAACGCAAACATGCTGTAGCCGAAACTGGTGGGCCAATCTGGAACCGACATGCCCACCCCCTTGCTGGTCACCAATCCACCAATGCACACCAATCCGAGCGTCGTCAAAGCCACCAAGGCGGCGAAGCGAAACAACCAGACAGAATGAAGGTTTTGAGGGGTGGATGAGCTCATACGAAACGGCCGCGGCGGTTCGCGCCGCGGCCTCGGATTCGCTGACCAGCGTATCGAATTTACCTCAGCTTACTTAACAGCCAATTCCAGATTCAGCGTGGCCTTGCCACCCTTAACCTCGACCTCACCGGTCACCAGGCCGGACTTGAGGTGATTGGCCTCAACGGTGTATTTACCATCGGGCAAATCACCGCTGATGACGAAGTGGCCATCCTTGTCGGACACCGCAAAGAACGGGTGATCGAACACGTGGACATACCCGGACATCCAAGGATGAACGTTGCAAATCAGCTTGACGGCCAATTCGGCCTTGTCGAACACGCGGGGATTCACCTGACCCTGAGTGGCCTGAGCAAAGTTGAAGCCCTTGTTCACTTTGGCTTGGCAGTTCACGTTGTGCATGAACGTGTCGGAATTCTTGATGTCCACGGTCTGTCCGACCATGGCTGCGGAGACCACCGGCTCATAAACGCAGCCGACTTGATCAATCAACGGCTTGCTCGCCGGAGCGGTGTAGGTCTTGCCGGCCGGAAGACCGGCCTTGATGTAGACAGCCACATTGGCCAATCCGTGATCGGCTCCCACGACGTAGGTGCGGGTCATAACCGGCTTGGTGTGCAAAGCACCGCACAGCTTGTCACCCTTGATCGGGGTGATTTCCCGAGCAGGGGGAACTTCGCCGTTAATCTTGATTTTACCGGTGATCTCGCCTGCGAGAGCGCTGGAAGCTGCAACCGCCGCCACCATCGAGACAACCTTCAGTGTGTTTTTCATTTCGTTTTCCTAGTTAGACCTCAGATTCGGTGGGACGCTAATCCTCGCGAATTGTGGGTCAAGAGACTTCGTGAAATTTTTCACAAGCTATCACCTCCGACGATCCATGGTGTTAGATATTCGAAGAGCGGCCAGCGTGCCCCTGGCCTGGAACAAATTCAGTGGGATTGGACAGGCTGGCTCAGAGACACCTTTGAAAACTCCGTCGTGTCCTTTGAGTAAGGAAACCACCGGGCCACAACAGCCCTTGGCCCGTCATAATGCATCAATAAAGGCCCGCAAGGGTTCCAGATCGGTGTCTTCTTCGGCCATCTCTTTGACTGAGGCCTTACCGCCGATGCGAACCGCCTGATTCAGCCACCGCTGGGCGACATCCAATTGACCCATCTGGCAGGCGTAACACGCCAAATTGTACGGAATCACACTTTCTTCCGGAAATTTGAGCACAATCGATTGCAAGAATTGAAAGGCTTCGTCGGTCCGACGGAGTTCGTGGAGGCTGTAACTCTGGTGGATCCAGCCAGCAGGCAATTGAGGAGCCACCGCGATGTAGCGCTGAGCGGCCCGAAGGGCTTCGGGCCAGGCCGACTGGGCGGATAAAATTCGCCAATGGATTTCCAAGGCGATCGGGTGACCCGCTCCTCCCGGGCTGAGCCGCTCGAATTCCCGCGACGCTTCGGAGGCATCCCCAAGCCCCAACCAGCCTTCGGCAGCCTCAACATAATGACGGTCCGGAAACCCCAACTCTTCCATGGCTGATGGCTTTACGGGGCTCAACCGAGCAGCGTAAAGAGCAAAATGCCCAAAACTCTTCCGAACCCGTTGCTTTTTGGCCAAAATCACCCAGCCTCGCCGACCCGATGACTGATACCGTCCGAATCGATGGTCGCCGCAACGACCAACTCCGCCCGATCCGCTTCCAGAACCACATTGCCCCGCACGCCGCGGGCTCGACGCTCATCGAGTGGGGAAACACACGAGTCATTTGCGCGGCCACCGTCGAAGAGTCTGTCCCTCGTTGGATGAAGGAACAAAAGGTGCCCGGTGGCTGGTTGTCCGCGGAGTACTCCATGCTCCCCTACTCCACCTTGGACCGGAAGTCTCGGGACATCTCCAAGCTCAAGCTCGATGGACGCTCTCAGGAGATCCAACGGTTGATCGGTCGCGCGCTGCGAGCGGTCGTCGATCTGGAAAAGCTAGGGTCCCGCACCCTGTGCATCGACTGCGATGTGCTGCAGGCTGATGGCGGCACTCGGACGGCCTCAATCACCGGCGCCTTCGTGGCTGTCAGTCTGGCCATCGCCAAACTTCAGGCCGCCG
Organism: Verrucomicrobiota bacterium; assembly: GCA_026397675.1. Taxonomy (GTDB): domain Bacteria; phylum Verrucomicrobiota; class Verrucomicrobiia; order Limisphaerales; family UBA9464; genus SXXZ01. Next base: position 4,930 of record JAPLUH010000433.1, on the reverse strand, counting down.
GTTTGCTCACCGAAAACCCCATCACTGGCTCGGTGGCCGCGGTCAGCGTGGGGATATTTAGGGGCGTGCCGCTCCTCGACCTCAACTATGTCGAAGACAAGGATGCATCGGTGGACATGAATCTGGTCATGAATGACCAAGGCCAGTTCATCGAGCTGCAAGGCGCTGGCGAAGAGGCCACGTTCTCGGACTCCGAATTAGCCGCCCTGCTCGCACTCGGGCGCCCGGGGATTCAACAACTCATCGCCGCCCAGCAGCAGGCCTTGATCGCCCCATGACCCAACTTTTTCTGTGCCGGCATGCCGAAGTGGAGGACCTGTACCACAAGAAGTTCGGGGGCACGATCGACATGGCCCTTTCGGCCCGAGGGCACACTCAGGCCCAAGCCCTGGCCTCATGGATGATCCGCCACTCCTTCGATGCGGTGTACGCCAGCCCCATGCAGCGGGTCCAATTGACGCTGGAACCCTTCCGGCGCCAATTCTCAGGCACGCCTGTGCTGGTGGACGGTTTGCGCGAGGTAGACTTTGGCGCGTGGACGGGTTGCGGATGGGATGAAGTCGAGCACCGCTTCGGCATGAGCGCCTATGACTGGCTGAAGCACCTCGAAACCGACGCCATCCCAGAGGGTGAAACCCTCAACCAATTCCAAGGCCGAGTCGGGCAAGCCCTAGAGCACATCCTCCGTGCATCGGCGGGCCAACGCGTGGCCGTCTATGCGCATGGCGGCGTGATTCGGATGGCACTAGCCATCTTGCTGGACCTGCCGCTGAGCAAGTTCGAACACTTCGAGATCGACTATGCTTCAGCCACTTGGTTGGACATCGGTGAAATCAAGGCGGGCAGGCCCCGCACTGAAATCCAACTCCTCAACTTCACCCCCTGGCGAGACGCATGAGCAAACTCCTCCGATCGATTTCCATCACTACTTCCCTGTCCGCTGAAGATGCCGTGGGCGTTCTGCTCGAATTGGAGCAGGGACAAACCCCCTCGTCCTACGCCGACGCCCTCACCCGACTGTCTACAGTGAGTGTTTACGGTGAGATCGAGACCCGGGATGTGGCGGGCATTAAGCGACGCCTCCGCGAAGGACTCCAAGCGCTGGCGGCCGATGGGATCGATATCGCACCGGCAAGAATCCAGGTCAAAAAGGTTCCTGCCCGCGACTGGTCTGAATCTTGGAAACGTCATTTCAAGCCACTCGATCTCGGCCCTCGGTTGCTCGTCAAACCCACCTGGAGCCGACGCGTCCCGAAGAAAACTCAGGCCCTCATGGTTCTCGACCCGGGCTTGAGCTTTGGCACGGGACAGCATGCGACCACCCGATTCTGTCTCGAGCAACTCGTCGCCCTCCGCGATCCCCAGTCGGTGCAGTCCATGCTCGATGTCGGCACCGGGTCCGGCATCCTGGCTATCGCAGCCGTCAAGCTGGGCTATCAACCTGTCAACGCGTTCGACTTTGATGCCGACTGCGTGCGAGTCGCCAACGAGAACACCGAACTCAACGGGGTCGCCGCGGTTCTGATCGTGACCCACGACGACATCACGCAAGTTCCCAAGAAACCCAAGCAGCGCTACTCCGTGGTCTGCGCCAACCTGATTTACGACTTACTCATCGCCGAGCGGGATCGACTGCTCGCCCGCGTGACTCCGGGTGGATCGCTGGTGCTGGCTGGAATCCTGGAGACCCAATTCGGCATGGTCCGTAAGGCCTTCGAAGAGGCCGGTTGGAAACTGGTAGCGGCCACCACGGACAAGGAATGGCGCTCCGGCACCTTCATGGAAGTCAGCACGATCCAGAAGGCGCGCTGAAACCCCGTGTCCTGCTGGAAATAGAATCAACGCCCGTTGGAAGTCCTCGCGACCGTGCCTGATCACTCGATGCGCGGCGCAGGACCCGCGGCCGAAGTCGACCGCAGAAAGCCTCACGACCGGTCCGTCGAAGTCACCCGCACAGGGGGCATCGGCCGTTGGGGTCTAAAAGTTTTCCCGCTGCCGTAGTGCACACCGGGTCAAGCACCGGCACTGCCAGGCTTTCTGTACGACACTCATTGGTTGCAGCATGCAGAAAGATAATGCCAATCATTCACTGTTGGTAACGTCTGCATCAAAATAAGACGTCTTGCGGCAAGCACTTCACGCAGGCGGTCGCCGTCATCACCACCCGTTGCCTCATCGCACGAGTTCCGGAGGGAAGAGGCTCTGCTCCCCAACCACTGGCTCCGCCATCTGATTAGGTATTTAGAGATGCTGTTTCATTGACCGCGGAGCGGCAAAAAGCAAAACCTTACCGAGTGAGGGTTACACCCGCAGTTCCGTTCCATCCACACTGTGGAAATCCTCTCGGAGGTTCACGCCGCAGCGATGACCGCGGAGCGTCATAAAGCAAAACAGTACCTATTGAACTAATGAGCCTCGCGATACCAATGATGCGGATCGATCGACGAATGAGAATCCTGGTGGTGGACGACTTCGCGGAGATGCGCGAAGGGTTGCTCCGGACCCTGGACACCCTCGGATTTAAGTCGGTCATGGCAGCAGAAGAAGCCTTCGCTGCGATTCGGTTGATCGAGGAAGGCAACCAATTTGATTTGATCATCTCCGACCTCAACATGCCCCAGATTTCGGGACTTGAACTGCTCCACTACGTACGGAATGTCGAACGACTGGCCTCGATTCCGTTCCTCATGATCACGGCCGAGGCAACCAAGGCCAACGTGTTGGCAGCCGCTAAGGCCGGGGTGACCGATTTCATCGTCAAACCGTTCTCGGTGGAGCAACTAATAATGAAAATCGAAGGGCTGCAGCGTCGGGATAACCCGACCCATTGATCCCACCCGCATCCCCCGCCCCCATCGCCGAAAAAAGCCACCGACCAAGCTCTTCAGTCCCTTCACTGCGGTCCACCGGCAACGGCGGATATCGATTACCGGCCAATCCCATCAACGCACTCGTCGAAACGATCCGAAAGTCTCCAGCACTCACGCTGATCATCCGAACGGTGATCATCGCCCTCGCGTACTCACTCTCTGGGGAGTTTGGTCTCTGGTCTGCGAAGGAGCGCGAGCTCTGGCCCACCTTGTGGTTCCCGTCGGCTGTGGGGCTTACCGCCGTCACCTTCTGGGGGCCAAGCGCAGCGATTGGTGTCGGTCTGGGCGCGCTGTTAATGCTCTCCATCAAGGATCCGTCTCTGCTGTCCCTGCTGACCACTGTCTTCCCCAACGTCATCGAGGCCTACATCGGCAGCCTGTTGCTCGGCAAACATTTCGGTCTCCCGAAACGACGGCTCACGCCGCAGGAGGTTCCCGAACTGGTGCTCACATTGGCGATGATCACCAACATCGGCGCGATCATCGGCACTGGCACGCAGGTGTTCACCGGGAAGTTCCCCAGTTCCGAAATCTTGCGGGTCTGGTGGAGCTGGTGGTCGGGCAACGCCGCCGCCGTGATTCTCATTGCCCCGATTTGGCTTTGGGGCCGGGAAGATGAGCTCCATGTCGAGGGTAGCACCGTGAACCGGCGGATCGTGTTGTTCATCGGAGTCGCGATGGGGTTACTCCTGAGTTTACTACCCATGCCCGAAGGGGCGACGCCGATGTGGCGCCCGACCCTTGCCTTCCTCCCATACCTGCTCATTCACTGGGTGAGCCTCTCGCTGGGCGCGCGATCGGTCGCCTTCGGCGGGGCCATCGTGGGAGTCGTCATCTCGCTGGCGACCAACCAAGGCAGGGGTCCCTTCGCGACCAACGACCCGGTGGCATCCTACGATGCGGCCTGCCTCTTTAATCTCGTCACCGGCACCTCCACCTTGTGGCTGTCCACCCTGGCCGCAGAGCGCAACCTCTCAGCCCGGGCTCTGACGATGCAACAGAAGCAACTCGAGGCGACTGTTCTATCCCGGACACTGGACCTGGAAGAACGCACCCACGAGCTGCAGTCGTTTTCTTACGCAGTCTCCCATGATCTCCGAGCCCCGCTCCGAGGGATCTCCGGATGGATCTTCGCCCTCGAGGAAGACTGCGCCGCCCAACTAGATGCCACCGGCCATCGACACCTCGAGCGTATCCGGAACGAGGCTCGGCGCATGGGAATGCTCATCGAGGGCCTGCTCTCGCTGTCGCGGATCAGCGCGACGGAGATCCAGATTGAACCCATCGACATATCGGGCCTCGGAACGGAGATCCTGAACCGGCTCGCCGAGGCCCATCCAGATCGGGTCGTCCGGACCGAAGTTCATCCTGGAATCGTGGTCGACGGAGACGCGGTACTCTGCGAGATCGCCCTCACGAACATCTTGGAAAACGCCTGGAAGTTCACCGCCAAAGGCCCTGATGCCCGTATCGAGATCGAGCCTGTGGAGAGCCCAGACGGACGGGGTTTCCGGGTCCACGACAACGGCGTGGGATTCGCCCCTTCTAACCGAGAACGTCTGTTCATCCCTTTCCAACGGTTCCATCGCGCCTCCGAATTTCCGGGCACGGGCATCGGTCTGGCCACGGTTCAACGCATTGCCCGGCGCCACGGCGGTTCCGTGGCGGTGGAATCCACACCGGGCGCGGGCACCATTGTTACCATGATTTTGATTTCTCCTCGAAACGAAGCACCCTCTCAAATGGCGACTAAAGGCTACAATGTACTCTAACAGCGGACCCATCATTCTGGTTGAGGACAACGAGTCGGATGCCGAAGTCGCACGGCGCGCCATCAAGCGGAGCAGCCCAGCTCGCTCGCTGGTGGTGGTCGGAGACGGCCTCTCCGCGGTGGATATGCTCTTGGGCACGGAAGCTCAGCCGCCCTGCCCCCGTCCGGGGCTCATGATGATTGATATCAATCTTCCGGGCCTGGACGGCATCGAACTCCTCACCCGCATCCGCAGCAATCCCGAACTCCGCGGCGTCGCGGTGGTCATTGTGAGTTCCTCGGCCGAGGA
>JAPLUH010000509.1 GCA_026397675.1 Verrucomicrobiota bacterium | reverse complement strand
GAGACCCTCGACCAGGTGGAACAGGTGCACAGCCTCATGATTGTCCGACACGGGCATGTGGTGGCCGAAGGTTGGTGGGGGCCGTATGACGCGGAAACCCCGCACGAGCTGTATTCGCTAAGTAAGAGCTTCACCTCGACCGCGGTCGGCCTGGCGGTTGGAGAGGGATTGCTGCGGGTAGAAGATCCCGTGCTGAAGCACTTAAGATCGGAGGGCCCGGAAAAACCCAGCGGAAATCTCCAAGCCATGCGAGTCCGGGACCTCCTGACCATGAGCACGGGTCATCAAGACGAGCCTACAATCGCTCCCGGTCAGCTCTCGGCACGGTCTTTTCTAGCCCAACCGGTTCCCCACAAGCCGGGTACCCATTTCAAATACAATACGCCGGCCACCTTCATGCAGTCAGCCCTGGTCCAGAAGGTCAGCGGGATGACGACGCTCGAATACTTACAACCTCGCCTCTTTGCTCCCTTGGGCATCACCGGGGCGCGTTGGGACACTAATTCCCAGGGAATCAACCTCGGCGGCTATGGCTTGCGCCTGCGCACTGAAGACATCGCCAAGTTCGGGCAACTTTACTTGCAAGGCGGGAAGTGGGAGGGCCGACAACGGATCGACGCCGACTGGGTCCGCACCGCGACGTCTCGGCAAATGTCTAACGGCAGCAACCCGGAGAGCGATTGGGAACAAGGCTACGGCTACCAATTCTGGCAGTGTCGGCACGGGGCCTTCCGCGGCGACGGGGCTTTTGGTCAGTTCTGCATTGTCTTGCCAGAACAGGACGCGGTCATCGCGGTCACCAGCGGCGTCAGCGACATGGCGGGCCTGCTCAACCAACTTTGGGACACCCTGCTGCCGGCCTTCCACAAGGGCCCTCTTAAAAGCGATGCCTCCGCCCGGGAACGCCTCGAGCGGCGATTGCTCGGCCTTCAGGTCCGCATGCCCTCGGGCGGCACCACCTCACCTGTCGCGGCGGCCGTGCTGGGCAAGACCTTCCGATTCGGGACCAATGACAGCGGTCTTAATTCGCTCACCCTGGAGACCTCCGGGCCCGAGGGGTGGCTCTTGACTCGCACTTTTTCGGGCAAGACAGAGTCGCTGCGCTGCGGTCATGCCCGGTGGATGACCGGGCATGGGCATTTGGGCGACGCTCCGCGCGGGACCATCGGCTCCTTCGGGGACGAAGCCCTGGGTGCCAGCGCTGCGTGGACCTCGGACGACACGTGGACCGTTAAGATCTGTGCCCGCGGCACCCCTTACCAAACGACCTACACCCTAAAGTTCACCGATCAGGGTCTGACTCTCACTCCCCGCTCCCAAGTACGATTCGGGGGATCGCCCGGTGCATCCATCCAAGGCCACCGCTGACTGAGCGTTCCCCGAGCACTTCCGTGATTGGGCGATTTCTCCAAAAACACCCATGTCTGCGGTGCCGGACCGCTCGGAGATCGGTCCCTACCTCGGAAGCTCATCCGGCCACAGCAGAGAGTCCTCCCAAAAAACCCACCTCACCCACGCACTTCCGAGGTAAGGCGATTTCTCCGAAAGCGCCACGTCCGCAGACATGGAACATCGCAGTGCAGGCCCACCGCAGATACGGACCGCCTCAGCGACGGAGTACAACACGGTGCTTCGTTGACCGTTTTTCTCCACCTCATTGACCCGGGTGAACTTTCGAGGCATTGGTTTAGTCCGTCGCATCATTCATGGATACTCATCCTGACATCATTCACTCCCGCACGGAAGCGGTGCGCCTGCGTTTGCTGCAGCACCCCATCTACCAGCGCGTGGATCGACCCGCTGCGATTCGCACGTTCCTCAAGTCCCATGTCTTCGCGGTCTGGGATTTCATGTCGTTGCTCAAGCGTCTGCAACGGGACCTGACTTGTGTGGCTCTTCCCTGGATGCCCGTGGGAGATCCGGAAGTGCGATTCCTCATCAACGAAATTGTCTGCGGCGAAGAATCCGACCTCGGACCGGAGGGCGTCCGCTCCAGCCACTTCGAACTGTATCTCCGGGCCATGCGGGAGGCGGGTGCCGACACTTCGGCCATCGATGCATTTCTCGGAGCCATCCAGGCCGGAGAATCGCCTGAGTCCGTCCTCGCAAAGCCCGGTCTGCCGCCCGGAGTCCGCGAATTCACAGGGTTCACCTTAAAGCTCGCCTGCACCGGCCAACTCCATGAGACGGCCGCCGCCTTCACTTATGGACGCGAGGATGTGATCCCGGAAATGTTTCTGCCCTTGGTCAACACGCTGGTCGGCTCCGGTGAGTCCCAGTTTGTGCTCTTGCGCTACTACCTGGAACGGCACATCGCGCTCGATGGAGGGCATCACGGGCAACTGGCTCGCCGGATGATGCAACGGTTGTGCGGAGACGATTCCAAAAAGTGGGAGGAGGCCGCAGCCGCAGCCACGGCCGCCATCGAAGAACGAATCCGGCTTTGGGATGCCATTCTGGCGGCTCTTCCGCCAGCCCGATAACGGGGATCCGAGACCTTAGACCGAAGAACGCCCCAAGCGGGCAATTCCCTTGACGGGTGGTAGTCGGCCGCAGAAGGCTAAAACGGTTACCACCGCCCTTCTAACACGCCACTTGAATGCCCTTGGCGCTCGCCAGACCTAACTTGCGGAAACCATTCAGGGCCAGGGTGATTTCAGCGTGGATTACACCCGTCCTGGGCATCGGTTTAACTCTCATCCTCGGCGCTGCCCCGACCAACAGCCCCGCCAAGGGACCGACTGGAAAGCCTGAGCCGGAAGTAGAAACATCCACCCTAAAACGGGACGCCGTTGCGGTCGCCAATGATTTGGCCAGCCAGTATCCCGGCGATCCGTTGGTCTACGCTCTCCTGGGCTCCGCTCACTTCAATATCGGTCAGGCCGATGAAGCGCTCCGGCATCTGCGGCGTTGCATCGAACTGAACCCCGATCAGGCCGACGTGTACGAGATCCAAGGTCGGATTGCCTACGACAAAGGTCAGATCGATGAGTGCGTCCGTTTGTTTCAGGAAGCATTGAAGCGAGGATCTCCCAACGCCGACTTATTGAATCGACTGGGACGTGCCCAACTCGACCTTGGAAAGACTGAGGAAGCTCAAGCCACCCTTCAACAGGCCGTCCAACGACCGGATGCGCCGGGTGAAAGCCGTTTCCTGCTTGGACAGTCCTACCTTCAGGCCGGGGCTTTTGCGAAGGCCCGCGAATGCTTCCAGGAGGTCATCCAACAAATCCCAGACCACACCCAGGCGTTTTTTGGACTTTTCACCGCCTCCACGCGCCTGGGTTTGAGCGACGATGCCGACCGCTATCGCAAAGAATTTGTTCGTTTGGAGGGATCCGACCGAAAATCTTTGACCGACAGCAGCATTCAACCCGACTCCCTTTCCGGCGTGGGCTTTGTTCGGGAGACGGTGGCCCGAACCTTCGCTGGGGCGGGTCAACTGTACCGAGCCCACGGCAAGCTGGAGCAGGCAACCGAGCAGTTCCATAAAGCGGCACTCCTCGATGGGTCAACCCCCAGTTATCGAGCCTCACTGGAGTCCCTCTATCTTCAGCGCAAACTTCCGTTGGAAGGCATCCGGCTCTTCGAGGAACTAACAACGGCTAACCCTACCAACTACCTCAACCACCTCTTTCTGGGCCGCCTTCAATCGAAGTCTGGGATGTTTGAGCCCGCGGAGAAATCGTTGCTCACGGTGCAAAAATTTGTTCCGGGCCTACCTGAGGGCCATCGAGCCTTGGGTGAACTCTACTTGCGCGCCAACCGCAAGCTGCCCGAGGCATTGGCTGAACTGAGTATTAGCGTCGAGCTCGACCCTTCTCCGCCTCATTTCTACTTGCTGTCGATCGCCTGTGCCAAAAATAACGACCCTCAAGGAGCTCTCAATGCCATTCAACAGGCCATAAAGCTCAGGCCAAATGAGGCGTCTTATCAGAAGCTTCGCGAACAGTTACTCCAGGCGCCCAAAAAATGAGAACCTCACGCCACCGTAGGTGGGCAGGGATGCGGGGATGGTGGGTTTTGCTATCCTTAGGAGTCAGCCTGAGTGGGCTTGCAGAATCCGCACAGCCTTCAGCCATTCAGTGGAAGGACATCACGCTGGAGACCGGGATCCACTTCACCCACACCGATGGCAATTCAGGGAAGCACTACATCGTCGAGACAGTGGCCTCAGGCTTGGCGACATTCGATTTCGACAAGGATGGGAAGATAGACATTCTTCTGTTGAATGGAGCCCCCCTTCCCGGCACGGAGAAACCGGGTGCGGTTTCAAGAAATGCCCTCTATCGAAATGAAGGCGGTTGGAAATTCACCGACGTCACCGTTTCAGCCGGACTGACCGACTCGGCCTACCACCTCGGGGTCTGCACCGCCGATTACAACAACGACGGCCACACCGACATTTACCTCAGCAATTACGGACGGAATATTCTCTACAAGAACAACGGCAACGGAACGTTCACGGATGTCACAGCCTTGGCTGGGGTTGGAGGTTGGGAACATGTTGGAGCGGGCGCCTGCTTCTTCGACATGGACGGCGATGGCGACCTGGATTTATTTGCAGCGAGCTACGTCGACTTCAACCTGAAGAACCACAAGACCTCCGTCATGAATGGATTCACGACGTACGTCGGTCCGTTGCAGTACCCACCCACTGCCAATCACCTCTTCCGCAATAATGGGAATGGCACCTTCAGTGATGTGACCAAAGAGTCGGGGATCGCTGGGTTTTTATCGTCTGGAATGGGGGTGGTCGCCGCCGACTTCGACAACGACGGCGACTCAGACCTCCTCGTCGCCAACGACCTCCGAGCCAATGCCCTCTGGGTGAATGACGGTCAGGGACGATTTAAAGAAATCGGAGCGCTCATCGGCATTGCCTACGACCCGTTCGGCAATGCCCAAGGAAATATGGGTGTGGATTGCGCCGACTGGAACAACGACGGATGGCTCGATTTCTACGTCACAACCTACCAACGACAGTTGTCCACGCTCTACCAGAACCAATCCGGAAAGTACTTCGACGATGTGACCCGAGCGACCGGCGCTGGCTTGGGATCTTTCCCCCACGTCAAGTGGGGTGCTGGGATCGTGGACTTCAACAATGACGGACACCGAGACCTCTTTGTCGCCTGCGGGCATCTCATTGATATCGTCGACCAATTTGACTCAACCACCAGCTACCGCGCCAAAAATATCCTCCTTCAGAACACCGGCCACGGAAAATTTGTGGATGTCTCGGCTCAAGGCGGCGACGGCATGCAAGCCCGTTGGAGCAGTCGTGGATCGGCCTTTGATGACCTCGATAATGATGGCGATGTTGACGCTGTGATTCTCAATTCAAGGGCTGCAGCGACCGTGCTTCGGAACGATTCCAAGAGCCAAAATTCCTGGACTCAAGTGGAGCTCCGGGGAACCGGCACCAACCGGGACGGGATCGGAGCCCGAGTGCGAGTCGTCACCGAGGCCATGACATGGATCGATGAAGTCCATAGCGGTCGCAGCTACCAAAGCGATTTTGGACGACGTCTTCACTTTGGATTGGGAACTGTAAAAAAAATCGATCGAATCGAAGTGAAGTGGGTTGGCGGGGGCAATGAGGCCCTTCTGAACCCTCCGATCAACCAACGGATACTCATCACCGAAGGGGTCCACCGCGTGCCCTCAGCGGGTACCCCGATCAAACAGCCACCGACCGCACCGTGACGATTCCACCCATGCCGGACCGACTCATCGGTTTCTTTGCGCCAACCTGCGTGCTTCCCCTCATGAGCATGCTCACCGGGGTCGCGTTGGGGGCGGAGTCTCCGTCACCGTCTGGTTCGGGCATCCGGTTCAAAGACATGTCCGCCCACAGCGGAATACAGTTTCTTCATACCGATGGCAGTTCCGGTCAACGGTATATCGTTGAGACGGTGGCGTCTGGGTTGGCGACCTTCGACTTCGATGGGGACGGTAAAACCGACATCTTGTTTCTAAATGGAGCCCCGCTACCGGGTTCCAATCCGAAGGGTCCGCCACCCGTCAATGCGTTGTACCGAAATGAGGGGAACTGGAAATTCAAAGATGTCACCCAAGCTGCGGGACTCATGGATAGCGCCTATCATCTGGGGGTCTGCGTCGGGGATTATGATGGGGATGGCGACTTAGACATCTACCTGAACAATTTCGGCCCCAACATTCTGTACCGCAACAACGGCAATGGAACCTTCACCGATGTCACCCGTGAAGCCGGTGTCGCCGTCGGGAAGCACGTCGGAGCCGGAACCTGTTTCCTGGATATGGATGCGGACGGGGATTTGGACTTGTTCGTGGGCAACTACATCGATTTCTCCTTCGAAAAACACAAGTCACGGAGGGTCAACGGATTCCCGGCCTATGAAGGCCCGATGGTATTCGGCCCTGTGGCATCCACCTTGTTCCGCAACAATGGCAACGGCACGTTCACGGATGTGAGCATCGAATCGGGCATTGCTGCCCACCCGGGAACGGCCATGGGAGTTGTTTGCGCCGATTACGACCAGGATGGGGATACGGACATTATCGTCGGCAATGATGCGATGATGAACTTTGTCTGGGAGAACAACGGCAAAGGTCAGTTCAAACAAGTCAGCCTACTCTCTGGGTTGGCGTATGACTCTCATGGGGTGGGTCAAGGAACCATGGGAGTGGACTGCGCCGATTTCGACAATGACGGCCTCCTGGACTTTCACATGACCTCCTACCAGAAGCAGTGGGCGCTGCTCTACCGAAACGACGGCAAAGGACTCTTCACAGACGTCACGGCCAGAACCGGTGCAGGCACTGGAACCTATCACCAAGTGGAATGGGGCAACGGCCTGGTGGATTTCAATAACGACGGACACAGAGATCTGTTCATCGCCTGCGGTCATCTTCAGGACAACATCGGGCAATGGGATGACACCAGCCCCTATGAAGCGCGCAACCTCCTCTTGGCCAATGACGGAAAGGGTCGATTCACAGACGTCTCAGCGTCTGCGGGAGACGGCCTGGCGGTTCAGCGGAGCAGTCGCGGGGCCGCCTTTGACGACTTGGACAACGATGGCGACATCGATGTCGTTGTTCTCAATTCCCGGCGAGAACCCACCTTGCTACGCAATGATTCCACCCCTCAAAACCATTGGCTCCGGGTCCGACTTCGCGGCAAGCGGAACAACAGAGATGGGATTGGGGCGACGATTCGCGTTTTCGCGGGCGATCTCAAATGGATGGACGAAGTTCATAGCGGACGGGGTTATCAGAGCCATTTTGGTCTGCACCCGAATTTTGGATTAGGAAAACGCACTTCAGTGGATCGGGTCGAAGTCCGTTGGCCGGACGGAACACTGCAATCCATCCAAGGAGTTCAGGCCGATCAAGTCCTTGAGATCTCGGAGCCCAGCGCCCGCCCCTGATCCAAGAAAACGCTATTGAGCTCCGGGCCTGGCTGAGGCTCGCCATCGGGCTTCAGTCTCAACTTTGGCTGGCTCCGGACAAGTAACGGTTGCCCCGTGAGCCTCACCCCTCTCTGAGGTCTCCGACAACGAGAGGAGGGGCGCACAACGAGCCCACTCGTTGGATCCACGCTGCTCAAAAGCGCTCGTCCCAAGACCCACTCGACCCACGAAAAGGGCCGAACAAGAGGATGTCTCCTGTCCGGCCCGTGCAGAGTGTTAAGCGAGTCTTACTTGCGAACTCGGTAGAACACGTTGGCGTTCCCAACCGTGATCGTCGCGGGGTTGGCTGTGCCGACTGCAGTCCACACAGCACCGGCGCCGAGCGTCGGGGAGGACTCGAGGGTACCTCCGGAAGGAGCCCAGGAGATGGTTGTTTTGCCACCAGCCGTAGAGATGGCGACCTTCAGCGGCTCAGAAGGCGGCTTGATGCTGGGGAGCGTGCTCAAGGGCAGGCCCGCACCTGAGTTCCAGAGAGTGGCGACTTCGCCACCAGTCAGGACACGCTTCCAAATCGCCAAATCGTCGATCGAACCATTCCACTGACGGCCGAGTGAATCCGGGTTCTCTCCAATGAACAGGCGCTTGGTGGTCGCGGTGAGCACGGGCTTCGTCGCGTTGATGCCGTGGAGGACACCATCAATATACAACGCAGTACCGAAGGCGGCACCGGTCGCATCGCTGACAGCGACAAAATGGTGCCACTGGCCGTCGTTCACAGAACCCACGTCGTCAGCGCCTTCACCTACACCACCGGCGTAGCCAACGGCATTGCCATCACCGCGACGGGCGATGCGATAGTTAGAGCCTTCACCCTTGGAGAGCAGCGCCTGCCAGCTCTTGTCGAAGGCACCCACCTTGAACCATCCAGCGACGGTCATGCTACCATTCGGGAACTCGAGTTCATCCTCGTTGCCACCGGTGATCTCAACGTATTGATCCTTACCGTTGAGCTGGAGGGCCTTGCCGAAGTTCGCATGGTCCTCTCCGAAAGCCACCGGGGTAGCGCCGCGACCCGTACCGTGGAAGTCCTTCACGGAATCCATCAGGGTTCCGTCGAAGTTCCAGTAAGCCACCAGACCCTGAGTCAGGGAGGTCGTGTCACCAATCGGGGTATTGAAGTCCCAGTTGGCGATCAAACCGGCGGCCGCAGGAAGCGCGGTTGGCTTGGTGCCACCCTTGAGCGAATTGATGTTAGCGGTGGTCAGGGCCTTCGAATAAACAGCCATATCATCCACCAACCCGTGCAGCAAAGCGCCACCACCATTGTCGGAACCGATCATGAACTGATCGATGTCGGTGGACAGGAGTCCGGAGCTGCTGCCTTCGAGGAAGAGCTGTCCATCGATGTAGATCTGCTTGGCGTCACCCTTCTTGTTGAAGACGTACAGGCGCCAGGTCTTCCACCAACTCTCGTCGGTGTAGCCGGGGAACGTGTCGATACCCGCCTCGATGCGCTGAGTCGTACCATCGCAGCAACCTGCCGTATCGAAGTAGATATGATTGTTGCTCCAAGGGGTATGAGCCTGGAAAACTCGACCCTGTGTGGGTGAAGACACCCAGACGGCTGAGGAATCCTTGATGTCGTACTTGTTGATCCACAGCGAGACGCTCATCTCGTCTGAGGCAGTCGCCGTGTTGAGCGCCTTGAGGAACGCAGAATCAATGACCTGCACGGGTCCACCTTTGGCCGTCATGTCCATCGCGCGGTCGCCCGCCTTACCAGAAGCACCACCCTTGTCGGCAGTGATCGTGGCCGAGCCACGCACCAAACCGGCGTAACCCTTGACTACGTCGAGCACCGGGCCGCCGTAGGCCGCGACTTCAAAGGTCCATTCCAGCACCTGATCTTTGTTGCCAGCATCCTTGTACGCAAGGGTGATGACGTGCTTGGTCTTGCTCGGGAGCAACCCTTGGGGCTGATAGCTGATGGTGGCGAGAGCGCCATCCTTGATCAGCGGCGTCGGAGTGATCAATTTGCCATCGAACTTCAATGTCACGTTAGCGGCAGTCCACGGAGTCTTTCCGTCAGCATGAGCAATGGTCACTGCAGCGTTGGGCGACACACTCTTGGCTCCCGGAGCGGGAGATTGAGTCTTGAAGCTGCCTTCGGAAGGAACCGGTAGATCCACCGCAGCAGACAGGAACTTGCCCGGAATCACAGGCAGTGCACCGGCAGCGGTTTTGTCACCTTCCTTACGCCAAGCAATACGGCCGTAGTCACCACCGCCACCCTCTTTGTAAACGAGGCGGACAAAGTACTTCTTGCCAGCGGTCAGGGCGACCGGCTCCGAAGTTCTCGCGTTGTCAGGCTCGGTGAAGTTATTGCAGCAACCGGCTTCTTCTGCGACCTGAGCCAAGTTGGCTTCCTTGTCGTCCGAGCTCAGGAAGAACTGCGAGGCGTCATCGCTATGGATGAAGAAGCGGTAGCTCCCGGTTTCCGTCGGGGTCAAATATCCCTCCATGGTGGCACCGTAGTTGTCGTGGGAATCATCCGGGAACACATCGCGGCTGCTGAATGAGCTGACTGCAGCAACGAGGTCTGGGGCGGCGGGGTAACGGGGATCCTGATAGAGGTTGTCCACGGGCGTGCCATTGATGGCGCCCCAGTACGAGAACTTCAGGACGCCGTCTTTGCTCAGCAAGTACGAGTAGAAGATCGTCTTGCTGTTGGCCGCGATGGCGAGCTGGTTCACCGACTTCACGCCATTGAGCGTCACCGTGTAAGCGGTAGCACCCGGGGTCTGCTTGGCCACAGTGAGGGTGACCACAGAGCCCTTGAGGCTGATGCTGGAGATCGCCAACGCCGGAGTAATGGCGTAGTTGGCCACATTGGTCGCGGTTGCAGGATCCAGAGCCTTTGAAAGGGTAATGGTAACCTTATCAAACGTTCCCGTCGTGGATACAGAGACGATCGTCGGCTTGACCGTATCACGGGGGTCAAAACCGCCCTTGAACTCGTCGAGGTTGGAGATCCCGTTGACGTTCAGATCCTTGGTTGCATCGCTGGCGTCATTGGGGTTCAGTCCATTCGCGGTTTCCCAATCATCGGGCATGCCGTCTTTGTCCGTGTCCGCCGGACCGGATCCCAAGAGGCTGCTCAAAGAAGCTCCCGCACCCTTGTTGTAGAGCGCGCCAATTTCTTTTTCGGTCAGCGGCCGGTCCCAAATGGCGATATCATCCACCAGACCATTCCAGAAGCGGCCATTGGCGTCCGGATTGTCACCGATCATCATGCGCTTGCCATTGGCCGCAAGATTCGGAGCGCCGGCAAAGGCGGTCGCTTGGACACCATCGATGTACAACGCGGTACCGAAGTTGACGGCGTTCAAATCGGAGATCGCCGCGAAATGATGCCAATTCTCGTCATTGACTGGATCAGCCATGGCCGGGCCTTCACCGGTACCACCGGCATGAGCAAAGCCGGGCTCTCCGCCGCGGCGATGAATACGCCAGCTGCTGCCCTCACCCTTGGCAACCAACGCCTGCCAAGACTTGTCGAATGCTCCCACTTTGAACCAACCGGCGACGGTCATGGACCCACCCTGAAAGGCGAGGTCATCAGGTTCACCACCCGTGATCTCGACCCGTTGGTCGACACCGTCGAGCTGCAGGGCTTGACCGAGTCCCGCCTTGCTCGCCGTGAAGGCGATCGGTGCGCTGCCGCTCTCCGTGCCATCAAAGATTCCAGCGGTATCTTTGAAGTTTTTGGCGTCGAAATTCCAGTACGCCTTCAGGCCGGATTTTAGGTCGATGGCTTGCGCCAACAAATTCGTGCCTGCTGTTGGCAGGAACGAGACTAGGCCAAGTAAAAAGGCCCGATTCAGTGTGTTTCTCATTGGGTAGGAGGTGATTATGTTGCGGTACCCCCGACTGAATCGGCCTAAAAGTAACAATAAAGTGCCATTGTTGCTAATTTTGCGCGCACCACTGTGCTCCAAGAACGAAGCTCGTTACGTCGGCAAAAGGGTCTATTCGGCAAAGGGGAATTCGAGGGCGATTAAATCTGGAATTCCAACCACGTCAACCCCCAATACTGCTTGAGACCTTTATCAAAAGGTAACAACAGGCAGCCCCCTGCGGGAACACGCCCGCGGCCCATTCGACTCAAGAGGGCGGCAGTGCCTCGAGGGTGACAGCGCAGAACTTGTAGCTGGGTTGCCGGGAATACGGGTCAACCACCGATCGGATCAACGGATTCACCTCGGAATAGTGCATCGGGATAAACACCTGGCCGGGTTGAACCATAGGGGTGATGCAGGCATCGGCCACCAACTCCGCACGGCGGGATCGGACTCGAATGCGCCCCTGGGGCCGGAGCCCGATTCGAGCCGCGTCATCAGGGTGGATCTCCACATAGCACGCTTGGGGATAGAGCTGACGCAGGACAGGCGATTTGGCAGTGCGTGTATTGGTATGCCATTGGGAGCTCGAGCCGCGGCCGGTCAACAAGACCCACGGAAACTCCGCATCCGTCGTGTCCGGTGGCGGCTGCGGCGACGCATACCAAAAGACGGCCCGACCATCTGGGGTGGCGAACTGGCCATCGGCAAACAACCGCCTCTCACGAACTTCGCTCACCCGCGCCTCAGGCAAGGCCTCCAGCGGCAAGTCCGTTGCCGGATCCATGAGCTGATCCCGCATCGCCGTGGTGAATGGCCACTGGATTCCTCCCAATGCGTCGATGGCTCGGTAGTCGTCGATTCCCGAAATGTCACAGGGACGACCCCGGCTCAGTGCTTTCAGCAACCCGAACACCGCTTCCGGACTGTGCCAGGCTTCGAGGATCTGGGAACAACCCCACGCCTCGGCCACGAGGCGGAAGATCTGAAAATCGGACAACGCCTGTCCCGGGGCCCGACGCACCCGCTTCACCATCCCGAACCGGCGTTCGCTATTGATGAAGGTGCCTTCCTTCTCGGCCCAGCCGGCTGCTGGCAATAGCAAGTCGGCCCGCTGCGCAGTCTCGGTGGTGGTGTAGAGATCCTGGACCACCAGAAACTCCAGACGCCCCAAAAGATCATTGAACCGGCTCTGTTGGATCCAAGAGTGCGATGAGTTGGTAGCTATGACCCAAAGGCCGCGGATCGCCCCCGACTCGATGCCGTCCACAATCTGGTCATAGGCCCAGGAATTCTCGGTCGGTACGGTTCCAGCGGGCAATCGCAGCAGCGACTCCACTTCGGCACGGTGTGACGGGTTGGAGAACTCACGCCCACCGAAGAGGTTGGTCACGTTGGAGAAGATCCTCGACCCCATGGCATTGCACTGGCCGGTGATAGAATTGGCCCCGGTGCCCGGCTTGCCGATCTGACCGGTCATGAGCGCCAAATTGATGAGCGCCTGCGCCGTGCGGGTCGATTCATGCCCTTGATTCACGCCCATGGTCCACCAATAGGACACGCGGGCCCGGGTCGCGATGCATTCGACCAAGCGATCGAACAGCGCTCGGGTGATTCCGGCCTCGGAACACACGCGTTCCGGGGTAAAGTCTTTCACGAAGGCCTCGAAGTCCGGAAACCCCCGGGTGTGTGCGTCGATAAAGGGACGATCGACAGCACCCCGACCAATCAAAGCTGCGGCTAGTCCGTAGAGGAGGGTTAGGTCGGACTTCGGAGCCAGCGGCACATGCAAGGTGGCCGCCATGGCCGTCTCAGTCTTTCGGGGATCGAGCACCACAATCTCCGGACTCCGCCGGTTGCGCAGCACGCGTTGCCACAAAATGGGGTGGGCCACCGCCGGGTTTGAACCCACGAACACCAGGCAGTCGGACTCCTCGAAGTCGGCATACGTGTAGGGCGGGGCGTCGAAGCCCAAGCTCTGCTTGTAGGCGACATGCGCCGTGGCCATGCACTGACGCGTATTGGAATCGCAGTGCAAGCCACCCATTCCGAATTTGAAGAGAGCCCCCAGCAAGGCCATCTCCTCGGTGCAAATCTGGCCGGTGCTGAGGAACGCGATGGAATGGGGCCCATGCCTCTGCTGCACCGACTTCATTCGTGAGGCGAATTCTCCGAGCGCCCGGGACCAGGACACCGCCTCCATCGCACCCGAGGTCGGGTTCCGCAAGAGGGGCAGAGTCGCCCGGTCTGGGGATTCGAGGGGGACCAGCGCCTCCCAACCCTTGGGACAGGCCATGCCCAGATTGACCGGAAAGTGCGGATCCGGAGTCAGGTTCACCGCCTCCCCATCCACCAAATGGGCCGTCAAGCCACAGCCAGTGGCGCAAAAGCCGCAAATCAGACCCGTGGTCGCATCGGGCTTCCATCGTGCGGGAACCTGACCAAGTCCGAACCCTCCCTGCACCCGCTCGAGATCATCGGTGAGCGGCCCTTTCCAAGCCCTCCATGGAATGTCAGCCAACAGCTTCATAGAGTCCCTCCCGAACCCGGGGTTCGAGCGTGGGCTCCTGCCATGAAGAATTGCCAGCGTTCGGTCACCGAAAAACTCAACAACAGCCCGCCAAGGACGGGCATCGCAGGCACACCCGCGAGGAAACCGGCCGCGACACCCGCACCCAGCGCCACCGTGCCGACAAACCGGGAAGCCGTGAGCGAACGCCGCCACCGGGGTCGACCGGTGACTGCGTACACTTGAATTTGAGCCACGGTCGCCAGGATTAACAAAACGATCATCACTGCGGCAGTTCCCCTGAGCATCCACGCCGGCAACGGCAGGCCGGAAGACGCGACGCCCAAGGCCACTAGACCGGTGAACAGCAGCGACACTCCCGACACCATTCCCAAGGCGATGGCCTCGCGACTCAACCAACTGGTCCGCCAGCCCAACCCGATCCGCCAAGCCTTGAGCGGTTGCCCCAAATGGAATACCGAGGCCACCAGGCCGGCCTGGAGCATCAGACAGCCGGCGGCCGCGACAGACGCCTCCAGCCGTGAGGGCGTCAAATCCGCCGAGAACAGCCGCCACCCCACCGCGGCGAGGGCTCCCCCTCCCCATTGGGTGAAGACCAACATGGCAATGAGGGGCCAGTGGGGTTCCGGAGGCTGGACCGTTCCCGAAAGCGTCCTGGATTCCAAACCATCGAGCGAGCGCCTCGAGCGGTACACCGTGGAGGGGAGCGTCAACGAGGCCGGTGGCATTCCCGGCAACGAACAACCCGCCTCGGAGGCCCCGGGCTGAACGGCCTGGCCCCGATATTGCCCGGTCACCGCCGAGGTCGAAACCCGAGTGATCCGGATGGCCTCGTTCGGACAGGCCTGAACACAGGCTGGAGCCTCTCCGACAGCCAGGCGCCCCTGGCAGAGGTCGCACTTGCGGACGATGCCCCGAGAAACAGAGAACTTCGGCACTTCGTAGGGACAGGTAAAAATGCAGTAACTGCATCCGATACACTGGTCGTCGAGATGACGCACGATGCCCGTGATCGGATCCTTGTCGTAAGCCAGCACCGGGCATCCATTGAGGCATGCCGGATCGACGCAATGATGACAGGCCGAAGTTACCGCCAACGCCACGGGCTCCGCAGCCGGCACCGAGGTCCCAGGACGCGGCCCCACCAATAGGCGTATCTCCCGCCACGACTCCGCAGCATCCAATCCATTGAGCGAATGGCAGGCCACCACGCAGGCCTTGCAAGAGGAGCACTGATCGAGATCCACCTCGAAGGCATACTGCTCACCCGGCCCCGGAGGTGTTGCCGGCAACAGGGCCCGGTAATGCGGCTCCAGCAACGGGCGGCCCGTGTCGCCCACCCGCTGACTGAAGCGCTCGACGGCGGTGAGCTGCCGCTGTTCGGCCAGGAACGCGTCGACCAGGGTTTCCAGAGGCCCCTCGGCCGTCGTTTGCCCAATCATGGAGGACGGTGTGGTCACTGGTCTGGAGGTCCTTCAGGAGATTGCCGAGTCCTGCGAGAAGAGCTCCTGCAGGCGCCCTAGATCGTGACGGAGGGTGAAGGCCTGGAAGGTCTCCCGGGACAGACGATGTCGGAGGTAGGCTTTGAGCATCCGCTCCAGCAGCGGCCCCAACTCTTCGAGGATCACCCCTTGAAACACCGCGCGGCCGATGGCCTGCCGGAGGCCGAATCCGCCACCGATAAAGACATGGTAGGCTTCTTGAGAAGTGGCGCCCCGTTTGGTCTTGGTCCCCAGCAGGCCGATGTCGCCCATGTAGTGCTGGGCGCATGAATTGGGACAACCGGTGAGATGAATGTTCACCGGTTGATCCAACGTCACTCGTGAATCGAGCCACTCGATGAGTTTCAGCGCATGGCCCTTAGTATCGGACGCCGCGAACTTGCAGTGGCGATTGCCGGTGCAGGCGATAAATCCACCGCGCAGCGCGCTAGACTTCCAGTCGAGGCCGGCTTTGGTCAGGGCCTTCTTCACCGTTTCGACATAAGCCTCAGGGACGTTCGGCAGGAGGAGGTTCTGCCAAACGGTCAGACGCAGTTCGCCCGAGCCATAAAGTTCCGACAATTCGGCCAGACGCCGCAATTGGCGTGAGGAGAGATGCCCCACCGGCACCGCGACCCCGATCCAGTGGAGCCCCGGTTGGCGTTGCGGGTGGACACCCAGGTGCGGATGCATTGATCCGGTCGCCGATTCGACGCTGGAACACGAGGCCTCACTTCCGGGCGGGATGGCCGTCAAGGGTTCACCCAACAGCGTCTCGGTCTCGGTCCGGAAACGCTCCAATGTCCACTGCTCCAGCAAGTGTTTGAGTCGGGCCCGCTTGCGGTCGGTGCGATCCCCGTTGGCAAGGTAGACCCGCACCATCGCCGCACTCACGCGGACCACCTGCTCTGAGCGCACCAGCACGCCCAGGTCCCGGGCAAAGGACTGATGACCTGTGGCCCCGCCAAGCAGGCAGCGGAAATAAACACCCGGAGCGACCCCGTCGGTGACCAGGTCGCCGGGAAGGAACCCAACGGAGCTCTCGGTCTGGAGCTCCTCAGAAGACCAGACCCGGATGGCCTTCCAGCCGATATCGTTGGTGTCTTCTACCGTGGGGATGGAACCCCCTCCATAGAAGGCGATGTTGAACTTCCGCGGCAGGTCGTAGAACTCCCGGTGGTTCAGGATCACCTGGCCCAATTGAAGGGTCAGAGGCAGTGTCTCAATTCGCTCTTCTGGATCGATTCCACTGGTCGGATCGCAGGTAAGATTGCGGATGTTGTCGGCACCCGAACCCCGCGTGTGCAATCCGATGGCCTGGATGCGCCTCAGGAACTCCGGGGCATCCTTCGGGGCAATGTGGCGGACCTGGAGGTTGGCCCGGGTGGTGATTTGCAAGTAACCGGTGGTGAGCGTGTCAGTCACCGCGGCAATCTCGCGCAACTGGGCCGCGGTCAATTGACCGCCGGGAATTCGCAGACGGGCCATGTAACCCTCGTTCATGGGGCTCATGTAAAATAGCCCCTGCCACTTGAAGCGGAAGGCGTTGTCGGGATCCGGAGCCTGGTTCGAGGCCGCGTGCTGCAGGAGGAGTGAATAGGACTCCAGCGGATGGAGCTCGCGCTTGATGCGCTCCTGATCGGTCAACTCTGACAAGTCGGATACGGCCGAGGCCGGCGACACAGGAATCAGAGCGGGCAGGTCACCGAAGCCGAGGCCTCGATTGCGCAGGCCCGCGAAGAGACCCTCGAGATAGGCGGTCTGCTCGGGATTGAGCGTCTGTCCGGAAATCTGCTGGAAGGGCACCATGGTGTTCGGGGTTGTCGGTTTCAGTACACATCCTTGCCGTAGCGTCCCTCGGCTTGAAGTCGCTCGATGTATTCCGAGGCTTGGTCCTCGGTGCGGCCACCCGCCTTGCAAATCACTTCACGCAGTGCTGCCTCGACATCCCGGGCCATGCGCTGGGCGTCGCCGCAGATGTAGAAATGAGCCCCGTCTTCGAGCCATCGCCAGAGTTCGGAACCCTGTTCCCGCATGCGGTCCTGGACATAGACCTTGGCTTCCTGATCACGGCTGAAGGCCAGATCGAGCCGGGTCAGGAATCCCTCCCGATGGAGGGGTTCCAACTCATCGGCGTAGAGGAAATCGGAGGCACGGCGTTGATCGCCGAAGAAGAGCCAGTTGCGCCCTGTCGCGGCGATGGCCCGTCGCTCCTCCAGGAAGGCCCGGAACGGAGCAATCCCGGTACCCGGTCCCACCATGATCATCGGACGGGCCGGATCGGCGGGCGGACGAAAATGACGACTGACCTGGACGAAGACTGGAACCGGGGTTTCGCCGGGAACCACCCGGTCGGCCAACCAGCACGAGGTGACTCCGTGGCGCAACCGGCCATGGGCCTCGTAGCGGACGGTTGCCACCGTCAAATGAACCTCCCCGGGATGGGCCTTGGGCGACGAGGCGATGGAGTAAAGGCGCGGTTGGAGGGGCCGTAGGAGTTCTCCCAATTCCCCAATTTCCAGCCGGGCACCGGGTGCGAGCCTCAGCACGTCGGCCACATCACGACCGCGAACCCACGCATCGAGGTCGGCGCGGCGGGACGGCGCGCTCACCTGCGACACGATGGAATCCGGTGCGCGTTCGGCCAGTCGTTTCAGGAGGGCGGGCGAGGGTTGGGTCAGCACCCATCGGTGCATCAGCGCCGCATGAAGGGTCTCCGATCCCGTGGATCCGAAGGGTGCCTCGGCCGGCATGGCCAGCGCCTCGAGCACCTCGGCCACCAGGGTCGGATCATTGATCGGTTGCACCCCAAGTGCGTCACCCGCCTCGTAGGTGAGGCCCGAGTCGGCCAGATCGATCTCGATGTGCCGGGTGTCCTTGGCCGAGCCAGCTCCGTTCAGACGACGGGCCACCCGCAACCGGGCGGGATAGGGATTCCGGCGTGACCACCGACCCTCCGCGATTTCGGAAACCGGAGGCTGCGAAGGAATGGAAGTGACCTGCTCCGGGGCCTTGGCCCCAGACACCGATGCCGACAGCGAATGAGCGTCGCCAGCGAGTGCCATCCACAAGGACTCCATCCACGACGCGACCGGGGTCCGATCGGCGCCATCGCACTCGACCCGCCCCAACACACACTGCGCCCCGAGCGCGCTGAGACGTTCATCGATGCCACGGGCCGCACCGCAGAAATCGGCATAGTTTCTATCGCCCAGGCCGAGCACCGAATACCGCAGCGATTCCAACCGGGGAAACGATGGGTCGGAAATCCGAGACCAGAACTCGGCCGCGTTGTCGGGGGCTTCGCCCTCGCCCCAGGTGGAGGTCACCACCACCAGTCGGGACTGCGCGACCAATTCCTCGGACGAGATCTGGTTGAGCTCACGCACCGTCACGCCGTAGCCCTTGGTTTCGGCGACCTTAGCCAGCTTCTTGGCAAGCGTCGTCGCTCCACCGGATTGAGATCCATAGCCGATCCAAAGCGGCCCGGGCCTCGGGGCCGCCGCCGGGACGCCCTCGGGGGCCTGTCCCCAACGATCGAACAACGACGCCGCAAAGAACCCGTTGAGCCAGGCGCGCTGCTCGCGACTGAAAGGCGCGGTCTCGGGCACGATGTTCATGGAGGCGATCGGAAGAGCCCGCTCAGAAATTCACCTGAGCCTGGACGTAGACATAGTCGGCGTCTTGCGAGCCCACCTTGGAGAGCGAGTCGCGGATGTAGTCCCCCCGCAGGAAGCGGCAGTAGGCCGCCTCGAGCACCAGGTACTTGTTGGCCTGCCATGTGGCCACCAAATCGATCTCGGATCCAACAAAGGAGCCCGCGTCAGGATTGATACCATAACCCGTGCCCCGGGCCGCCGCACCCTGATAGGTCAAACCACCCCGCGGGAGGCCGGCGACGTTGTAGAAGTTGTCATTGGCCGTGGCCAACCACTTCATGTGTCCCTCGAGTTGCACCCGAACCCGCGGCGTGGCCAGAAGCGAGCTCCGGAGGCGCACGTTGTGCAAATTCTGGAACGAGGCGAAATCGGCATAGCCGTAGAAGAGATGACCGGTGGGATACAGGTGAACGAAGGTGTTGTGCGTGCCGTCGTTGGGATTGTTGTCACCACTGGCCAGGCTGTATTCGAGACCCAGGCGTGGTTGGAGCTCCGATTCTTTCCAGGTGTAGCCACCCGAAAGCACCCCCGCCCAGGCCCGATGCTCTCGGCGCGGCCCCATTCCGGCGGCCTCCCGTGCGTCGGCGAAGTTGCCGAACTGGTAATAGGCTTGGGCACCCCAATCGACATTCACCCAGTCGTTGGTGGAACTCCGGATGTACGTTCCTGCGGTGTAAATATCCTGAGCCTCCGGCGGACGAAACGGTGCCGGGACCAACCCCTTATTCCCCGCATTGCCATCACGACCCACATTGCGACTCAGGAGGTAGAATTCGGTCCACGTCTTGGGGACAGCCTTGGTGGTCAGGTGAAGGCCCGAGAAGATCTCATCTGGGTTAGACCGGTTGAAGCCATTGTCATCGGGCATCACCACCATCGAACTCCAGCCCTCTAGGGCGAAGTAGGGGTTCTGCCAGCGCACCTTCGCCGCATCCCATTGGCGACCGATGTTATTCCAGGCCAACGGGCCCACGATGCGCTGATCACCGAGGAGCAACTCCTGGCGACCCACCTTGAGTGAGACGGGAAACTCCTTGTGGTTACCGAGGGATACATAGGCCTGTTGGAGGTCCATGGGCCCATCCGACTCCGGGCTGCTGCCCCGGCCGGCCGGCCCCACCGGATAAGCCGGGATGGCGACCCCGTTCAGGGTCCTGGCTTGGGTGACGCTGTTGCCCGTGCTGGAACGGTCGTCTCCGGTGACAGTGCTCGAGCGACCTTGCGCGAACACCTCGAACCAGCGTCCGGTGTAGCCCCCGCGCAGGAGCACTCGCTGCAGCAGGTAGCTATTGTCATTGTCGGTGTCCGTGCGGAAATCGGCCAGAGATCCAGGACTGGTGAACCCTCCATTCTGCTTCATTTCGTACCGGCTCCAATACAGGGCGCCCAAATTCCAGGAGGACATGTAAGGGTTATCCTGGCGGAGCCAGTCATTGACGAATCCGGCGGAGGACGGGGCCACTGGAGTGGTGACACCCCAATCGAGACTAGGCGCTGCGGCGAAGGCGGCCCCATGGGACAGGATCAGGCCGGCGAGGCAGGAGACAACTGCGTACGGTTTCATGGCTGTTATCGGGTCTGGGTCAGGGTTGGTGATACGGAGATTAAAGGAGTGTCCTGGGGATTATGCGGCTACGGCAACGGACGAGGCGGCCCGGAGGACTGGAGCTGTCGATGACGGCCCCTTGGGTGTCTGTCCCTTGAGGGTGTAAGCCCGCACATGGAGGAACTCGATGAGTTGCTCGCGGAGCCGGTAGTATTCTGGGTTTTCTAGCAATTCCTGGCGGCGGCGGGGCCGAGGGAACGGCACGTGGAGAATTTCCCCCACCTCAGCCTCCGGGCCATTGGTCATCATCACGATGCGGTCGGATAAGAAGAGTGCTTCATCGACATCGTGCGTGACCATGAGTGCCGTCAGGCGAGTTCGATTCCAGAGGTCGAGTAAGACCTGCTGAAGCTCGAATCGAGTGAGCGAATCGAGCATCCCGAAGGGCTCGTCGAGCAGCAGCATCTTCGGCGACAGCGCGAACGCTCGGGCGATTCCTACCCGCTGGCGCATGCCCTGACTCAATTCGGAGGGTCTCTGATGCAGGGCCTCGCCCAGGCCAACTACCGTGAGATAGTACTCGGCGATTTGGCGGCGCTCTTCGCGCGAGGCGGTGTAGAAAACCTGGTCGACCCCGAGCATCACATTCTCCAGCGCGGTCATCCATGGGAGAAGATTAGGGGACTGGAACACCACACCCCGATCGGGCCCGGGCCCGGTGAGCTCCCGACCCGCAAGCACGATCCCCCCGGCCGAGGCCTCGCTCAGACCAGCCAGAATAGAGAGCACGGTGCTCTTGCCGCATCCCGAGTGGCCGATGAGGGTAACAAACTCCCCCTGCCGGATGCGGAGATTAAAGTCCTTCACCACCCGTAGCGGGCCCTTGGGCGTCGGGAACACCTTGCTGAGGTGGGAGATTTCGACGTGATCAGCCATAGGTGCCTAAGGGGTGAGATCCACTGTTTCCCGCCGCTCCTCGGATCGCCGACGCGACCGACGACGCCCCCCGATGAGAGGTCTTGGAATTTCGAGATCCTCCGGCTCTAAATCCGGCAGGATCAGCTTTCGGGAAACGGAAATTGCCGGACGGGCCCCTGGGCCCAAAAGCCAGGCGACAACCTCGGCCCGGAGCGCCTTGAAGCGAGGATCGTGATTGAGGGCGCGGCGATCCCGAGTGGGGTCGAGAGCGACCGGGAACGAAGGCCCCAGAATTGCTCCTGGGCCGGCACTCAGCGGGATGATCCGGTCGGCCATTAAGATCCCCTCATCGGGATCGTTGGTGATGAGCACGACGGTCTTTCCGGAAGCGCGGCAAATGCCGGAAATTTCATCCTGAAGGGTTCCACGCGTCAGTGCATCGAGGGCGCCCAGCGGCTCATCGAGCAGAAGGATTTGAGGATCCATAGCCAGAGCTCGGGCCACGGAGACCCGCTGGCGCATACCTCCGGACAACTCGCTCGGACGCCGATCCCGGGCATGAGTCAGATTGACCAAGTGGATATACCGATCCACCTGCTCGGAGCGGCGGGTTTCGCTCCAATCCGGAAAGACCGAGTCCACGGCCAACCGGATGTTCTCGGCCACAGTCATCCAGGGAAGCAGGCTGTAATTCTGGAACACCACCCCGCGATCAGTGCCCGGCCCCTCGATGACCCTCCCCCCGAGGCTCACGGAACCGGCGTCGGGCTTCAGCAGTCCGGAAACCAAGTGCAGCAAGGTCGATTTGCCGGCACCGGAGTAGCCGACGATGGCCACGATCTCACCCTGCTTCACGGAGAGATCCACTCCGCGAAGGACCTCTCGGCGCGCCTCGGGAGGGCCGAATCCTTTGGAGACCTGATGGAGAACAAGGAAGGACATGGGAATCGGTTCAGAGGATGCTCTTGAAGCGGCGCTCCAAGAGGCTCATGGCCCGGTCGAGTGCGAAGCCGACCAGACCAATGGTCACGATGCAGAGGACGATGCTCGTGTAGAGACCGTTGTTGTATTCGTTCCAGAGGAAGTTCCCGATGCCGATGCGACCGGTCAGCATCTCCACCGCCACAATGACCAACCAGGCGATGCCCAAACTCAGGCGGTAGCCGGTGAACATGTACGGCAGGGTGGCCGGGATCATGATCTTCAGCAGCGTCTGCGTCCTCGAGAGCTTCAGAACACGGGCCACATTCAGGTAGTCCTGCGGGATGGCCCGCACCCCGACCGCGGTATTGAGGACCGTGGGCCACATGGCGCAGACGGCGATGGTGAAGAGCGCCGCCAATTCGTTGGCGCTCTTGCCGGCATTGGCGAAGAGCACCACGCCGAGCGGCATCCAGGCCAGGGGCGACACAGGTCTCAGCACCTGAATGATCGGGTCGAACATTTTTGAAAAGGTTGACGAGAGGCCGAGCAGAAAACCCAAGGGAGTTCCTAGAATCAGGGCGATGGCGTAGCCCTTGGCGACGATCACCAACGAGTACCAGGTGAACCGCAGGATTCCCTGGTCGAGTTCCTCACGCTTAGCGAAGGGCTCGACGACATATTTGCGCGTCTTTTCCCAAGTTTGCACCGGGCCCGGCAGGTCTTGGACCCAACCGAGCTTCACCTCTTCGACCGTCCCATCGGCGAGGCTCCGGGTCACGATACGGCCGGAGATCATCTGCCAAGCCAGCAGGGTCAGGGCGATGCCCACCAACGGCATGAGCACCGCATCCCAATGGATTTTTTTCATTCCAGATCAACCCTTGAGGTTCTTCACCGCGAAGGCCTGGGCGTAGGCCTCGGGCTGGGCGGGATCGAAGGTAATGCCGTCGAAGAGGGTCTCAGGGCGATCATCACGCCCGCCATGGACGGCCCCGATCTCCTTCATGGCCGCTTCATACAAATCCGTCCGTGCCACCTTGGCCGCGATCCCGGCGTAATCGGGCGCACCGGTGACCATGCCCCAACGCCGGAACTGGCTCAGCCACCAGGTCACGTACTTGGTCTGCGGGTAGTTGCAGTTGCGCTGGCTGAAAATCATCGGAGACGGATCCTTGAACTTCCGTCCGTCACCCATGTCGTAGTCTCCGAGCAACCGTCCAAGGATCACTTCCTTGGGGCAGTTCACATAACTCGGTTTGCTAACAATGTCGCACTGCTCGGGACGATTCCCCAAATCATCGAGCCACACCGAGGCTTCATGCAGGGCCTTGAGCACGGCCCTCACCGTTTTCGGGTTCTTGTCTGCGTATTCAGCGAGGAAGGCGCAAACCTTCTCAGGATGGTCTTTCCAGATCTTCTGTGTGGTGATGGAGGTGAACCCAATTTTGTCGCTCACGGCTCGAGCGTTCCACGGTTCACCGACGCAGAACCCATCCATCTTGCCGACCTTCATGTTGGCGACCATCTGGGGCGGCGGGATGGTAATGAGGTTGACGTCCTTGTCGGGGTTGATGCCTCCGGCGGCAAGGTAATAGCGCAACCACATGGCATGAGTCCCTGGAGGGAAGGTCATGGCGAAGGTCATCGGTTCGCCCAAGGACTTGGCCTTTTCAACAAAGGGCTTCAGGGCCTTCGGATCCTCCTGAACCTTGCCCATCAGTTCAGACTTGAGCGTGATCGCTTGGCCGTTGCGATTGAGGATCCACGGAAAGACCATCGGCTTCTTGGCCGAACCGAGAAGACCCATGGTGGATGCGATGGGCATGCCCAACAGCATGTGCGTGGCCTGATTGTCGCCGGTCTGCAGCTTGTCGCGGATTACCGCCCAACTGGCTTCCTTAGAAACCGAAGACTGGATGCCGTATTTCTTGAAGAGGCCTTTCTCATGGGCGATGACGATCGGGGAGCAATCGGTCAGCGCGATGATGCCGAAGCGCACATTCGGGGATTCCGGCGAATCATCGGCATAAACCGATCCCATCCAACCGGTGGGAAGCCCGGCGAGCAGAGTTCCGGCAGCGGTGGTGCGAAGAAAACGGCGACGGGATATTTCAGGCCGACAGGGTGTGGGGTTCATAGACGTGTCGAGTGGGTTTGAGTGGAGACTTGGAAAGGGACCAGCGGCTGCGGGCCGCCTCATAGACATCCATGCGAAAGACCGATTTGATCCAATCGGGCCTTAGCGGCCGGCCAGGGTGATCACCGTAGAGTTCCCGGAGGATCCATTCGGCCTTTTCCGGGGTTGGCGCGTTGGCATCAAAGCGATGGAAGCAATTGAACTCAGGCAGACGAGATGTCTGACCTCCCGAGATCGGGACCCGGCCGGTCCAAGCCGGGCGAATGAACTCCGCTGACAAGTTCAGGTATTCGGGACGAGCCAGAAGATCGATCACGGTCTCGGCCTCATCGGCTCGGTCACAGAGGTGGCAGGCCTCCAACACGGCGGTCACCAGGCGCTCATGCTGCTCTGGCTCCGTCGTGGCCCAATCACCGCGAACGGCGAGTACCTTTTCAGGATGACGAGGTGCTACCGAGCAACTAGTGGCCAGGCAGCAACCCAGACCCCGGAGCACCGCCTCGGAGTTCCACGGTTCACCGACACAATACCCATCCAGATGACCCGAGCTCAGCCCCTTGAGGATTTGCTTGGGGGGAACGATGACCACCTGGTAGTCGCGTCCCTCGATCATATTGGCCGCCGCCAGCCATCCACGAAGCAGTCGTGAGTGCGTGGAATAAGTGGAGACGGTCCCGAAGGTAATCGGGCCATCCCGGCGCCGCGCCACCCATCGGGCCAGGTCTTCGGCGGTGCGCACGCCCTCGTCATGAAAGCGGCGCGCCACCGTGATGGCATTACCATTGAGGTTGAGCACCAATCCGGTGCTGCAAGGGGACGGAAGATCGTCGAGACCTAGACTCAAGGCCAGAGGTAGGCCGCACGGAGCGTGGGCGCCCTCGAGTTCTCCATAGGCGAGTTTGTTTCGGACCGAAGCCCATCCCAGTTCCCGACTCAGGCGGACCCGTAGTCCCTGTCGGGCAAAGAAACCCAACTCCTGGGCAACAATCAGCGGAGCGCAGTCATTGAGCGGCACGAATCCCAAGCGAATCTCGGGCAGGCTCAAGACAACTCGGGGTCCTTGAATTTTTGACAGTTTGGCTGAGGAGCGACTCATTCCTCCCCGCAGACCAGCGTACTGGATGCCGGGTAGCGCGCAGCGCCCCTAAGACCGCGGTAAAAGGATTCATCGAGATGATGAACCTGGCTCACTACTACAATTTAGATGAGCAGGAGCGGCCGTGGAATGCCCGGATACTTCGTGGATCGAAGGATCTCCGGGATCCATCGTGACGGCTCGTCCGCCTGAATTGAGAACGGGTCACCTCATCCATTTCTGACACCTCAAGGAAGTGTCTGGCGCTTTATGCCCATGCTGCGCAGGAATCAGGGCTGCTTTGGTAAGAGATCCGCCAAGGGATCCACCGCTTCCAGCACCGGCAAGCGGGACAAAAACGCATCGGGAATGACTTCGTGCCAGATGGGAAGGGTGTTCCAAGAAAGCAAACGGTTACCCCAATCGTCGCCGGCCAAACCGAACTGACTGCGGCCCGCCACCGTCTCAAACACTCCCGTGTCCGGACAAAAACGAAAATCGCGACCCCTCAGGGACTGCACCGGATCTTGAGGGCGGCGCTTGGATTGGATCGCCCCATCACTGCGCCCGCTCCAACGCCGCGACAATCGAATCAACATCATAGACACACCCACCCCAAGTTCCGCCGCTGGCACCCACTAGCGCGGCCCAGAGCCGGGTGTCAGCGGGGAGTTTTTCGTGCGGGGCTAGTGCGGGGTTGGCGGAGCGAGTCTGCAGTTCAACCTCGGCACGACCCGGTTCCCAAAGGCCCTCGGCATCACCGACCAAATCCAGTGACCCTTCGAGATTTCGGCAGTCGATGCGGATGCGGATACGATCGCCATCGCGCACTCGGCCGATAGGACCGCCGGCCAAGGCTTCAGGGCCGACATGACCGATGCAGGCGCCGGTCGAGACGCCACTAAAGCGCGCGTCGGTAATCAGTGCCACGTACTTGCCGAAGGGCAGGTGCTTGAGGGCCGAGGTCAACTGGTAGGTCTCCTCCATGCCGGTGCCCATGGGGCCCACTCCGGCCAAAACTAGCACGTCACCGGCGCGGATGTGACCCGCCTTGATGGCAATGATCGCCTCCCGTTCGCGCGTGAACACGCGAGCAGGCCCCTCCAAGAAGAACACCCCCTCGGGCGACAGCACCGCGGGATCGATGGAGGTGCTCTTGATGACCGCTCCCTCGGGAGCCAAGTTGCCCCGCGGGAAGGTCACCGTGCTGGTCAGGCCGCGTTCCCGGGCCAAGGCGGGTGGCAGGATCACCGAATCCGGATCCACACCGTCCAATTCCTGCAATCGTTGGCGGAGTACCGATCGACGCTCGGACCGCGCCCAGGCATCCAAGGTCTCACCAAGCCGATCCCCCGTGGCCGTCAGCGCCTCGAGGTCGAGCAACCCGAGATCTCGCAAGTGCAGCATCACCTCGGGCACGCCGCCTGCCAAGAAGGCCCGCACCGTGGGATGGTGGGTGGGTCCATTGGGCATCACGCTCACGAGGCGGGGCGTGCGGCGGTTAATGGCGATCCAATCATCCACCGTGGGTCGGCGAAGGCCGGCCGCATGGGCGATGGCCGGGATGTGCAGCAACAAGTTGGTCGAACCACCAAAGGCCGCATGAACGGTCATCGCATTGCGCAACGCGGAGTCGGTGAGTACCGCCCGCGTGGTGAGGCCGACCTTCTCGCGGGCCATCAGCGCACGAGCCGAGTCGCGGGCTAATTGGAGCCAGATCGGCTCGCCACTGGGTGCGAGTGCCGAATGCGGCAGAGCCAGGCCCAACGCTTCAGCCACCACCTGTGAAGTGGCCGCCGTTCCTAAAAACTGACAGCCGCCGCCGGGCGTGCCGCAAGCCCGGCATCCTAGGTCGGCCGCCTCGTCCAACGTGACGAGCCCATGCGAGAATCGGGCTCCGAGAGTTTGAACGGTGCCAGCATCTTCGCCGCGTTCGGGGGGCAACGTCACCCCGCCGGGAACCAGCACGGTCGGCAGGTCCAACTGGGAGGCCAGCGCCATCATCATGGCGGGCAAGCCCTTGTCACAAGTGGCCACACCGAGCACCCCCACCCGCTGCGGAAGGGATCGAATCAAACGACGGAAGACGATGGCCGCGTCATTGCGAAACGGCAGGCTATCGAACATGCCCACCGTGCCTTGGGTGCGACCATCACAGGGATCGGAAACAGAGGCGGCAAAGGGCAGCGCCTTGCCCTCGCGAAAGGTTTCAGCGGCAGCCCACGAGAGGAGGCCAATCTCCCAATGACCCGTGTGGTAACCCAGCGCGATGGGGCGACCGTCTTCGGCTCGGATACCGCCCTGGGTACTGAGGATGAGGAATTGCTTGCGGCCCAATTCGGCCGGGTTCCATCCCATGCCCGCATTTTGGGTCATGCCGAAGAGATCCCCGCTGGGAGCCTCGCGCAACATCGCCTCGGTGAGGGGGAGTTTTCCGGCGGGACCGGGCCCGCGAGTTCGCAGACGGGCCAGGGCTTCCGGAAACGGGCCGAAGAGTTCAGCAGCAGTCATGATCTGTGGAATTCCCTGCGTTCTCGATGCACCGAAAAGCGATCACGGATTACGATGCGTCGGCACGTGAGTGTCCCAGGTCCGACCCGATTCCGGAGAAACCTGGGTAAAGCCCAATCCTGAAGGGGGATTGGGAATACGAATCAGGTGCTTGCAGCCCGGGCATTGGATCTGGCGCCCAGCGAACCGTGCTTCGCATTGGAGCGGTTGGTCACAGTGGGAACAGAAGAACTTAAATTCAGGAATCTCCACTTCAGAAGTGAAGCCACCGAGCCTGCGGCCCGCCAGCTTGAAATCGAGGATCGGCCACCTCGCTCGGGCGCCCGTCCATTGGGGCGCTCGGAACGGAGTGACTCACGGCTCTCGATGGAGAGTTTAGCCTCCAGACCGTGGTTCCACCCCGGACCGCGGATTCGGTCCCGCTGTCGCCAACGATTCAACACGGGTTCGTGGAAGTCGGACTCGCATGCGTCGTTCCCACTCGGCAAGACCCGTATCGCCATCGGCGCGGGACATCATCTCCCCGAGCGTCTCACCTCCCAGTTGACGCGCCTTGAGGTACAGTTGCGCCACCACCAGAGACATCAGAGGCGTGGTGATGATGCCCACCAACGACGACAACTCCACCCAGGCCTGGCGGGCCGACCAAGCCTCACCTTGGGCTACGGCCGGATTCATTCCGAGCACCCCCTGCACGATCGCCGGAACGAGCACTTGGAGGACCACGGTCAAGCCCACGGCCCATCGACACCGACTCGCCAACTGACGCGAGCGGCGAAAGGCCTCACGGCCGTCGAGTCCCTCCATGAGTACCACCGGGGCCCAGAAGGATTCACGCGCCCAGATCACCAAACCTGGGATGACCAACAGCACGAATCCGAATACGACGTGGACTAGCGATAGGACGGCGGTCTTGAGCAGGGACCAGCGCCGGCGGCGCACAAAGTCGAACGCCCAGCGCAGCGGAAGCACCTTGAGCGGAGCCACTTCCCACTGGGCCGCTAAGACGGTCAAGACGGCGGAGATGATGGTCGCGGCTAGCAGCGTCGCTAGGGGGTTCAGCACCCGGAAAAAGACGGTGAGAGCGATGCCGCCGGGCCCTTGGGTTTCCACCCGCGCAATGCCCAGCCCAATGGTGATGAGCACCACGAGGATCAACGGCACATGGGCCAAGGCCGAGAGTCGGATAATGGCTGGAAAATGCTCACTGTAGAGCGCGAAGGCTCGACGGTAAACGGACCCAAGACCCTGGGCATGGGCCCTGAGACCATTGGCTAGCGACATCGCCGTGGGCGGTCGGCGAGCTGGATCCTTGTCCAAGGCCGACATCACCACGCGGTCCACACCGGCGGGCAGGCGCTGGCAGCGTTGGCGCAAGGTGGTCGGAGGCGTGGACTGATGCGCCTCGAGGACGTCAGCCACCTCACCGAGAAACGGCGGCGATCCGGAGAGCATCTGGTAGGCAATGATCCCTAGGCTGTAAATGTCGGATCGGGCATCTAGGGATTCGCCTCGGCATTGCTCCGGAGACATGTACAGCGGGGTTCCCAACACCGATCCCACCCGGGTCAAGGCCGCGGTCTGAATTCCTGGAAGAACCGCCCCGGTAGAATCGCCTACGTCGTTCGGCGCCGCGGGAGCAGTCATTCCATGGGCGCTCTCATCGACCAATTGCGCGATGCCGAAGTCGAGCACCTTGGCGCGGAAGCCCCCAAGGCGGTCGGGCTCGAGCCAGATGTTGTCGGGCTTGAGGTCGCGGTGGACTATGCCGTTCTGGTGAGCCTCCTGCACCGCAGAGCAAACTTGGTCGAGGATCTCCACCACGCGGGGCAACGGCAGGCTCTTTTCTTCGCGGAGCACCTGGCCCAAGCTGCAACCGTCGAGGTATTCCATGACCAGGTAGGCCACTTCGTCATCACCCAACCGTGCGAATCCGAAGTCGGTG
>JAPLUH010000546.1 GCA_026397675.1 Verrucomicrobiota bacterium | reverse complement strand
CCATGGATTGGCCGTCAACTCCTCGCGCAGCATGGCTCCCACCGCCTTGCCGAGACTTTCGGCCGACTTCAGCACAATATTGCCCACGAACCCATCACAGACGCAGACATCCACGCCATCCATGAAGAGGTCGTAGCCTTCGCAGTATCCGGTGGAGTTGAGCCCTGAAGCCCGGATCAAGGGCAACGCCGCGCGGGTCAGGTCCGTTCCCTTGGACTCTTCGGTGCCATTGCTGAGAACACCCACACGGGGACTCTGCTTTTCCAACATAGCTCGCGAGTAGGCAGATCCCATCACCGCGAACTGAAGCAGGTTTTCGGGGGTGCACTCCGGATTAGCTCCGCCATCTACCAAAACCCACGCCCCCGATTTGGAGGGCATGATGCAGGCGATGGTGGGGCGCTCGATGCCCTCCAGTGTTCGCAGACGAATGGTGGCTGCTGCGACGATTCCTCCAGTATTGCCCGAAGAGATCACCGCGTCGGCCTTGCCATCCCGAACCAACTCGACGGCCCGAAGGATTGAACAGTCCTTCTTCTTGCGAAGACCTTGGACCGGCTTGTCATCCATGGTCAGCACCTCGGAGGCCGGATGGATTGCTAGGCGCGGATCCGAGCAACCGGTGCTCAGAAGCAATGGCTCCAAAACGGACGGTGGCCCAACCACATAGAGGCGTGAGATTGACGGGTCGGCCGCCAACCCAAGCTTCACGCCCTGGAGGAGTTCCTCCGGACCGTGGTCGCCGCCCATGACGTCCACTGCCAGGCGCATAAGCAAAACGCGCCGGTCCGTCAAAAACGGACACGGCGCGCCTAGAAAACTTAGGCTGCGACGCCGACGTTAATCACCTGGCGACCGTTGTAGAAACCACACTCGGGACAAACCCGGTGAGGTAACGACGGAGAAGCGCACTGGGTGCAGACAGCCAGCTTCGGCAGGGTGAGGACACTGTTGTAGGCTCGGCGCATGCGTTGACGGCTGCGCGACGGTTTGCGTTTCGGGACGCCCATATTCGGTTCGGTTACAATTTCAGATTATCGAGGGCACTCCACGCCGAATTCGGCTCAGCCTGCTCCCTCACTTGCAGTTCGCGGGACTGGCCTTTCGGCTTCAACCCACGACAGTCAGGTCCACACAACGGATTCGTTGGCAGAGAAAGTAAAATGTCCTCTCGGACCGCAGGGGTCAAGTCTGCAAAATCTCCATCCACTGATAGAGCCTCCTCACCCTCTAGTGGTGAGAGGACGGAAAACTCGTCCACTTGCAGCGAAAGCACGAAGGATTTGTGGCATCGGGAACACTCGCAATCCACATGGGTCCGCAGGCTTCCGGTCACCAATAAACTTTCGGACTGGCGATCCACCGTCAGCTCGTATTCCACCGGATGCGACAAGCGCATCAATTCATCATGGAAATCTGGGGCCAGTTCGGATCCCAGAATATCCCCATCGAGTTGGATAGACTCCTTCTCCAAGAGACGAAGATTCACCTTGAGCGACATGGGGATAGGATCGGCAGGTCGAGAGGCGGATGCAACTGGCGGATTGATCTCAGGGACCGATAGCGAGAGATCCGGGTACAGAAACGCGGGCGGTCCCGTGTTTCAGGAACCGCCCGCGTTGGAGAATTAAGAACGAAAACCTCAGGCCTTACTGGCGTCGGCAATACTCACCGGCCGGTAACCACCGATGGCCTTGAAGTAGAGGAAGAGCAACAGGTAGATCGCAGCCATGGTTGCCGGGATGAACGAGTCGGCCTTGAGGGTCTGACGGTCACCCTGAATGCTCGCTTCCACGACCACCTTTTGTTCGGCGGTCTTGTTGCCAGCGGTCTGAGCGGCCGAGAGCTTCGTACCATCCAAACCATTGGCCGGAGCCAGGAACAGGAAGGTGCTCTGCTTCTCCGCCTTGTAGGTGGAATAAATCGCCGCGTCTTGCTTCTGCAGCGCCTCGCCGGCGAAACGATCCTTGGCATAACCCAGACCTGCGGAGCCGAGCAAACCCGCCGACATCATTCCGACGCCGCCCATGATGGAAATGGCGATCGCACCGGTGCGCGGGAAGCGGTCGCTGACCACAGCGAGCATCGTGGGCCAGAAGAAGGTCTTGCCCAACGCGTAGACCGACAGCGCGAGGATGGCGCTGATAAAGGTCGTGATGCCACTCACCAAGTTTAGACCAACGCAGGCCAAGATTGCGCAAATGAACAACAGTCCCACCGGGGAAATCTTGAGGTTTTTCTCAATGAAATGCGCACAAAAGCGCAAGGCGAACATGAATATCGAGG
>JAPLUH010000349.1 GCA_026397675.1 Verrucomicrobiota bacterium | reverse complement strand
GGCGATGACGACCAACGGCCAGCTCTTCGCCGCCAAGGGCGAGGCGCTCCGGGCGGCCGGCCTGCGGCGGGTCAGCTTCAGCATGGATTCGCTGGACCGGGACAACTTCAAGAAGATGACGGGGCGAGATGGTCTGGACGGTGTGCTCGACGGAATCCGCCTGGCCCGAGAACTCGGGTTTCATCCTGTGAAGGTCAATGCCGTGGTGATCCGCGGAATGAACGACCACGAGATTCCCGATTTGGTCCGTTTCGCAGTGAAACAAAATCTGAGCCTGCGCTTCATCGAATTCATGCCGCTGGACTCCAGCCGTGCCTGGCAAAAAGGGTTGGTCGTTCCCGGTCGAGAGATTCTGGAACGGCTGCGCGGGGAGTTTAATTTGCAGCCGGTCGATGCCTCGGCCAATCCGTCGGAAACGGCGCGCCGCTGGCGTCTAGAAGGCTCTCAGGGCGAGTTGGGCATCATTGCTCCGGTGAGTGAGCCGTTCTGCGGTCACTGCAATCGGTTGCGCCTGACGGCCGACGGAAAACTGCGAACCTGCCTCTTCAGCCTCGATGAACACGACCTCAAGCCGCTACTGCGGGGGGGTGGCTCCGACGAGGATCTGGCCTCCTTGCTGCGAGACCGGGTTCAACACAAGGAAGCAGGACATCGGATCGGCCAGGCCGACTTTGTTCAACCGCAACGCTCCATGAGCTGCATTGGCGGCTGATCGGCCAGACGAAGCTCTGGACCGATCCATCCTTAGTCCGACGAACCTCCCTCTCCGGTTCGCCTCCATAAATCTTTACTGGAGGTGGCTTGGGTCAGCCCTTGGTGAGTGTTTCGTCGAGATTGAAGAGGACACTGGCCAGGGTCATCCAAACGGCCAATTTCCGGGTTTCCAGATCGGCTGATTTTGGCACCTGCCCCACCTGAATTAATGCCTCTGCCGCCTTGGGATCGGCCCGGAAACTCCGCTCCTGTTGCTGGACGAAGGCGAGCAGCCGCCGTTGCTCTGCCGCGGTCGGAGGTCGGCCCACGCTCCGCGTAAAGGCATAGTCCACCCGGGAGGCATCGTCCGGACCGCCCTCAGCCAAGATCCGCTGTCCAAAAAACCGAGCCGCCTCGAGCAGAGTTGGCTCGTTCAGTGCAGCCAGTGCCTGCAACGGCGTATTGGTCCGAGGCCTCCGTGAGACGCAGACCTCGCGGCTGGGGGCATCGAAGGTGGCCAAGGTGGGATAAGTACAAACGCGTCTCCAAAAGGTGTAGAGAGCGCGTCGATACAAGTCGGGGCCGTCGCTCACTGGCCATTCGTCCATGCCGATCTCGGGGCGAAGGAATCCAATCTCCTTCCAAAGGTTGGCCACCTGCACAGGGTAAACGCTCGGGCCGCCCACCTTGTTATGCAGCAGGCCGCTGACCGACAGGGCATGATCGCGAATCATCTCGGCATCCATGCGGAAGCGAGGGCCGCGCGAGAGGAAACGGTTGTAGAAATCCTTCTCCTGACGAGTGGCATCGGTCGCGGCGCTCTGTCGATAAGTCGCCGACATCACGATGAGCTTTTGCAGAGCTTTGACGTCCCAGCCGCTAGCAATGAACTCGGTGGCCAGCCAATCGAGGAGTTCAGGATGCGAGGGCAATTCACCCTGGCGGCCGAAGTCCTCGCTGGTCTTTACCAAACCCGTTCCAAAGCAGCGCTCCCAGAACCGGTTCACTGTCACCCGAGCCGTGAGGGGATTGGCCGGATCGACTAACCAACGGGCCAAGGCCAAGCGATTGGCCGGGAGTCCCGCAGGTAGGGGTGGGAACACCGCGGGGACACCCGGCTGTACGATCTTCCCTTTCGTCAGGAAATCGCCTCGGAGATGAATGTAAGTCTCGCGCGGTTGCGGTTCGGTTCGTTCCTGCATCACCAGCGTGGTGAACTTTTGACCGGCGCGCTGCCGGCGACTCTGCTCGAGAACGAAGAGTTCGCGTTCCAGGGTACGAACCCTCTCCGAGGCGGAGCGCTGGCTGGCGGCCAGGAGCGCCATCTGCTCGGTCGACCGTTCCTGCGAGGACCGGGAGGCGGCCACTCGCACGTCTTCAGGCAAGGGCCATTGGCGTTGGGGATCTTTCTCTGTGGTCACCGAAATGCGGAATCGGCCGATGCAATGACTGTTCCCGTGGTAATGGTCGAAGCGGAAAGTGAGCCGACTGCCGCCACGATATCCGGTCGGATCCTGCAGCCGGGCGATAAGAAAGTGACGTTGTCCAAAGCGAGGACCAATGGACCAACCGGTTTTGGGATTACGATCGATGGCGTGCTCGGCCTTGTAATACTGCTGTTCCCAATCGGCCGTGGCGCTGCTGAAGAAGAGGTTGGTGTTGGCCGGAGCGGTGCCCTTCTTGGGAGCGGCGGCGAAGGAGAATTCGTCGAGGATGAAATTGCCGCTGGCGCCCCAACGACCTGGACCATTCTTCGGCAGGCTCGGATCAGGCAGTACTTCGAGCAGGACGGCCGTAATGCCCGTCAGGTCGGTGTCGGCCTCGACGGTGATGGTGTCGTAAATGGGGTTAACCCCGGTTCCCAGGAGGGATCCGTCCGGCAAATTCGTGTAACTGGAACCGCCGGTAGACTGGGGGTTGACCAGTTGGAGAGTGCGCCAGGGGTCTGCCTTCCGAGCCACCGACTTCTCCCAGGCGGCCTGGGATTTCTGAAGTTCCTTCTCGATGCGAGAAAGTTCATCCCGGGTCTCCTGCAACCGCCGAGACTGGTGCGCGTCCATGTCAGCCAGATCGGGCTTCGGCACTTCGACGGACGGGCCGAGACTGTAGTTGCCCGAGTCGGCACTGTTGTTGAAGAACGAGTAAAAGCGGTAGTACTCCTCGTGGGTGATCGGATCGTACTTGTGCGTGTGGCACTCAGCACAGTTCAGGGTGAGTCCTAACCAGGCCATGCCCACGGTCGCAACCCGGTCCTTCACCGCCTTGGTGCGGTACTCCTCGGCGTCGCCACCCCCCTCGTCGTTGACCTTGGTGTTGCGGTTGAACCCCGTGGCGATGCGCTGGGCCAAGGTGGGCTGGGGTAACAGATCGCCGGCCAACTGGTCGATGGTGAACTGGTCAAACGGCTGGTTCTTGTTGAAGGCCTCGATCACCCATTGGCGATAGGGCCAAATGGAACGAGCCAGATCCACCTGATAGCCGTTGGAATCGGCATAGCGCGCCAAGTCGAGCCAGCCCCGCGCCATATGCTCCCCGTAGTGGGGCGAGGCAAGTAGGCGGTCGACAAGAGTCTCAAACGCGCGCGGCGACTTGTCGGCGAGAAAGGCGCTGATCTCGGACGGTTCCGGAGGCAGGCCAGTGAGGTCGAGGGACACACGACGAATCAAATTGGCCCGATCGGCTTCAGGCTGTTGCTGCAGGCCTTCTTTGGCCAATCGAGCCACAATGAACCGGTCGATGGGATTTTGGAGGGTCGCCGTCTTGGGCAGATTTTCTGGAGGATTGGGTCGGATCGGCGCCTGAAAGGACCAATGCTTCTGGGTATTGCTATCAGGCCAAAGAGCACCCTCGCGGATCCAGCGGGTGAGGCTAGCGACTTCAGCGGGTGTTAACCGCGGTCCCTTGGGCGGCATGACCTCATCGGGATCGGTGGCGGTGACGCGCCGGATGAGTTCACTGGCCTCGGGCTTTCCCACCACCAGGACCACCTTGCCGGATTCGGCCGCCTGAAGGGCCGCCGCCCGAGAATCCAGGCGAAGATTGGCCTTTTGCTTGTCTGGGCCATGGCATTCGGAGCAACGCCGAATTAACAGCGGCTCGATCTCGGCCGTGAAGTCGGTCGCCGCCATCGTCTGGGAAACCAACAGGGTTCCGGTGATCAGGGCGATTGCCTCGGGAAGCAGGGGGATCTTCATGGGCTCTGGTATTTGTCTATTTTCTGGGAAACTCCCTCCAAAAGCCAGACTGGAAGAGTCCTTGGAGCCGAGAAAACTCTATGTCGAAGGGTTGGAAGACGAGCCGGGTCGCTCGGCGGAGCGCCCCGTCGACCTCTGTCCGAGATGACCTGTGTGTACGAAATTCTAGTAAAAGAAAAGGAGTCGTAAAAACTGGGTTCACAGGGAGTTCTTTCTGCACAGAAATGGTATTGGGGGAGCTCTTCCACAATTCGGCGGCGCCTTCTAGGCTTGCGGCCCCACGGTGAAGCCCTCGTCCATTTTGCTAATCGCCGGTGAGCCCAGTGGCGACCAACTCGCCGCCGAGCTGGTTCGCGCCCTGCGCCAAAGAACTGGGCCACTAGAGCCCCAGTTCTTTGGGGCCGGCGGGCCGGCCATGGCAGCGGCCGGGGTGGAGATCCTCTGCGACCTGACCGCTCATTCGGTTATCGGTCCCGCCGATGCCTTGCGTCAGCTCGGCCAGTTCCGACGCGCGTTCCGAGAATTATTGGAGGCGGCGCGCGAACGGACTCCAGACGTGGTGATCGGAGTCGACTTCGGGGCCTTCAACCTGCGCTTCCTCAAGGCCATCACCGCGATGACTTCGGAGCGCTCTGGGACTTTCCAGAACTGGCGGCCGCGACGGGTGCAATTCGTGTCGCCGCAAGTCTGGGCATCGCGGGCCGGACGGGCCCAGGAGATGCCCCGTATCTTGGACCAATTACTCTCGATCCTTCCCTTCGAGAAAGAATGGTATGCCAAAAATGCGCCGGGTGTGCGGGTCGACTTTGTGGGTCACCCACTGGTCGATCGGCATGGTCGGCCGCCGGAGCTCCCCTTCCCATCGACAGGCCAGCGACCCCATCTCGTTCTACTCCCGGGAAGTCGCTCTGGAGAACTGCGACGCCACTGGCCTGTGGTGGCGGCCGCGGCCCAGAAGGTCATCGAGAACACCGAAGCCCGATGCACGCTGGTGTTGCCACATGAAGCCGCCCGGTTGGCTCTGCCTCCGGAGGTTCCTCATCCCAAAGGCATGTCCATCCAGATCGGTAACCTCGCCACTGCCCTCGCTGACGCCGACGTGGCCATCGCCTCAACCGGGACTGTAACTCTCGAATGCGCCTGGTTCGCGGTACCCACGATCGCCCTGTACAAGACCTCGTGGAGCACCTACCAAATCGGAAAACGCATCATCCAGGTCCCTTTTCTAGCCATGCCGAATCTCTTGGCCGGCAAGGCAGTCCTACCGGAGTTCGTCCAAGACGCGGCCACTTCCG
Organism: Verrucomicrobiota bacterium; assembly: GCA_026397675.1. Classification (GTDB taxonomy): domain Bacteria; phylum Verrucomicrobiota; class Verrucomicrobiia; order Limisphaerales; family UBA9464; genus SXXZ01. The sequence continues at coordinate 3,272 of JAPLUH010000349.1, read as the reverse complement.
ACGCTCTGGCTGAGGCGACCCTGAGACTGCTAACCACCCCCGGAGCACTGACAGAGGCCCGGAAAGCATTGATCCAAGTTCGCCAGCTTCTGGGACCACCCGGAGCCACCAATCGAGCGGCCGAAAAGATCTTGGCTGACTAGCCGGTACCGGGTGGCCGAAAAAACCATCCTCACCCACGCACTTCCGAGGTAGGGCGATTTCTCCGAAAGCGCCACGTCGGCGAACATGACAAAGAGCGCCACTCTCCCGATCCAATACCACAGAGCCGGACCGCCGCAGACAGGACCGCTCGGAGATCGGTCCCTACCTAGGAAGTCCTCGGGCTACATCTGGGTGGCCGAAAAACCATCCTTACCCACCCACTTCCGAGGTAGTGTCTTGGAGTGAGACACTGCACTAGGGCATTGAGCACGCCACTAGGATGACATCGCCCTTTATGGGTCTCCCTCAATGGCTGCTAAGACCTGATGCGCTCATCGGTGGATCCAACCGGAGGGTTGTCAGCGGCGGGTCACCTTCTGGCGGGCGGCCTCGAGCGTTTGGCGCTCGGCCGCGGTCAGGCTGTTAATTCCATCCCGGGCGATCTTATCGAGAATGGGATCCACCTCACGGGCCATGAACTCCGCATTGGAGAGTTCTTTTGCCGGGGCTGGACCGGAGTCAGACCGGAACGATGGCTTAATGATCTGCCCCACGGCCGTCTTAGAAGGGGTGCGGTTTGTCAGGCGCTGTCGGTTCCAACGATGCCAGGCTTCCGTAAGACGATCCCACAAACCCTCGCCTCGATAATATCCGGACTGGACCCAGAACCAGCCGAAGAGCAAACCGCCCAAGTGTGCGGCGTGAGCCACTCCATCCCGCGATGGGACCACGATGAAGAACACAGCGACACCGACCGAGAAGTAGAACAGGAAACGGGCCGGAACCGGAACAATCATGGCCAGCAAGATTCGGGCATCGGGCTCGAGCCGACAGAAAATCGCCAGGAAGGTCATGAGCCCCGCCGATGCCCCAACCACACTTGGGGAGAATACATCGGGAAAGGCCGCGCTAATTCCCAACTGCAGCAAACCACCCACCAGACCACCGGCCATCCAAAGGCCCAGCATCCGTCGGCCCCCAAAAGCCGCCTCAATGGGACGTCCAAACATCCATAGACCCAACCCGTTGAAGAACAGGTGAGTAAAATTGCCATGCAAAAATTGGAAGGTCACCAGCTGCCAAACCCAACCCGATCGCCACACCCGATTGGACAATGCCCCGTACTGCTGCAGCGGTAGGCTCAGGTAGGCTTCAGCAATGGCCTCCGCGGCGAAGACCACGACCAAGGCGATGAGGAGCATCACCGTCCAAGAGAAACGCATCCCGTTGTCCTCTTCCCGCATGTAATCCCGATCTGAAAGCATTGCGTTTAAGAATAGTCTGAGCGGGACCTTTTTTCCAATGCGGATCCACCGGCACCCCCTTCACCGTGTGCTGAGTCGGAAATTCCGCTGAAGCGCTAAGGCGACGGCCAAGCCTCCGATGAAGCCTCCGAGATGGGCCAGATGGGCAATGGGACCCACCACAAAGACGGCTCCCAGGGCGCTAATAATAATGCCACCCAACAGAACAAACTTCGCCCGGATTTCTAGGGGAATAACGAAGAAGAGCAGCACCCTCAGACGTTCCTCGGAGTGCAGCGCTCCAAGGGCCGCCAACAAGCCGCACAATCCCGCTGAGGCTCCCACCACGGCTCCTCCGAAGGAATCGGGCATCATCCAAGCACCCGCCACGTGGAGAATGCCGCCCAGCGTTCCGCTGACTAGGTAGAGCAAGAGGAAACGCCACCGCCCGAGGGTCGTTTCCATCACAGGACCCAACGAGTTCAGCAGAAGGAGATTCATGCCCAAGTGAATCCAGCCCCCATGCAGGAACTGAAAGCTCAGGCATTGCCACCAGGCTCCCCGTCGCAAGCCCTCTAGGCTCAGGGCGTAATTCAATTCAAACCAATGCCGACGGCTAGCATCCACCCAAAAGAGCCATTGCTCATAGGCGAAGAATGCCAGATTGAGCGCAATTAATACCCGGGTCGCACTTCGCTCCAACGGCAGCGGCTCCCCGCGCGGAGGCAGCAAGGGGGGAGGAGATTTCATGACGGCTGAGGAAACGGCCGAGGGATTCAATCCACCGACACCATCGCCTTAATGACCCCAGTCTCGGGTTTCAACCACGAGGGAAACTGATCGATCATCTCTCCGAAGGCCGAGCGATGGGTGATCCACGGCCGGGTGTCGATCCGGCGCGCCTCGATGTGGCCAATGATGCTGCGGAAATCCTCTGGGAGAGCATTGCGACTTCCCAGAATACTCAGTTCTCGGCGATGCAAAATTGGGGCATGCGGAAAACTCAAATCGGCCTGAGTAATCCCCACATACACCAGACGTCCGGCAAACGCGCAGAAGCCCAATGCCTGGCTCATGGATTTGTTAGAACCCGTGGCATCGATGACTGCCTCGGCCCCGTTGCCGTCGGTCAGCGTCTCGACCGCTGTAAACTCGGAGCCGTCGGCCCGGGTGAGCACCGTGTCGGCAACCCCCATGACATCTCGAACGAAGGCCAGACGCTGCTCGTTCATGTCCATCACCACCGTCCGAGCCCCACTGAGTTTGGCGAACTCGATGACACTCAACCCGATCGGACCGGCTCCGATCACCAGGACCGTCTCGCCCGGCTTCAGAGCGGCACGGAACACAGCATGACTGCCAATGGCGAGGGTCTCGACGAGGGCCAACTGTTCGAAATCTAGAGAAGCACCGACATGAAGTTTACGGGCTGGCACCGTGTAGTACCGCCGAAGGCCTCCGTCGCAATGCACGCCCAGGGTCTGGTTGTGATGACAACAATTGGTGTGCCCCCGGCGACAGGCGTGGCAGTGCTGGCAGTTCAAGTACGGCTCGACGCTGCACCGATCTCCGGGACGCACCGTCGTAACCCCGTCGCCGACGCTCACCACTTCGACGCCCAGTTCGTGCCCAGGAATCCGCGGGTAGGAGAAGAAGGGCATCTTGCCCAAGTAACCTCCGAGGTCGGTGCCGCAAATGCCCACTTGATGGACGCGGACCACGGCCTCACCCGGGCCGGGCGCGGGAGGTTCGTCGATGTCGAGGACCCGGAAAGATCCGGGCTTTTCCAGTTGAATGGCCTTCATGCGCGGGGATTGGGTCGCGGATTGATGAACGAGGTCCGCGGACTCAACAACTGAAGGGAAACCCCGCCTGCGAGGCGAG
>JAPLUH010000147.1 GCA_026397675.1 Verrucomicrobiota bacterium | reverse complement strand
TCCCCGGGTGAATGGCGGATCCGTTTTTACAAAAACGACGGCGCGCTGGAGAACGCCTCCATCGCCACTTCCCAAAAACCCAACACCCAAATTTGGGACAGCGGATTGCATCCGGTCCAACCCGGCTACCAGATGACCACTCTGGCAGTGCCTCAGGTAACAGTCCCCGACCGCTTCACCTGGACGGTGGAGTTCTTCAATCTCCCGCAGGATTCGAACAACGGAGCCGGACTCGTCTTAGCCAACCCACCCACCATCGGGGCAACGCTGCCCGGCAAAAACTCCACCGTCATCGGGAGCTATACGGATTTCTGGATGCTCGAAGAGGCAGACCTCCTCGATTCTTGGACCCTTCAAATCTTCAGCACCAATCCCAACGTCGGACCTCAAGGCAACTTTTTTGCCCAGGTGGTCACCGCGGCCAATCCCAACAAGGCTCCCGTCTGGACATCGGCGGCACAAAACCGCCGCGTCTCCGAAGGCTCCTCCCTCTCATTCCAACTCCGGGCCACCGATTCCGATCTTCCGCCCCAACCCCTGAGCTACCGCCTCATCAGCGGTCCGACGGGTCTGACGGTCAGTACCAACGGTGTGGTTTCCTGGCGACCCACTGAAGAGCAAGGACCCAGCACCAACCGGGTCTGGGTCGATGTGAATGACGGGATCGAAGGCACCTCCCAAGAATTCGACATCGTCGTCCAAGAGCAGAATCTGCCGCCGGTGTGGACCCCCGTGGGCACACGCCGAGTGACCGAGGGCCTGCGACTCTCGTTTCAACTCAAGGCCACCGATTCAGACCTGCCTGCCCAACGGTTGACGTACCAACTGGTGTCCGGTCCGACTGGCCTGACTGTCACCACCAATGGCCTGCTTTCTTGGACCCCCACAGTACAGCAGGGCCCTAGCACCAACCGCGTGCGGGTGAGCGTCAAAGACCCCTTCACCAGTGTGACCCAAGACGTTGATATTATCGTCCGCGACACCGATCCCGCACCGGCCGTCGCCACACTGGAGATTTCCAGCAAACCGGGTGGCGCTTGGAATCTTCATCTAAGGGCCACCTCGGGAGTCAGCTATCAAATTGAGCAGAGCACTTCTCTTGGTGGAACTTGGGCCCCACTGCCTGGGGTCAGCGCTGTGGTTGGAAAGAGCCTCTCGGAGGCTGTAACCATCCCTTTGCCTAGCAACCCGGCGACAAACCTCTTTTTAAGAGCCCGCCGACTGTGAACTGACAGCGGGACGGCCAATTTCCGGCCTTGGGATCTGTCGCACTTCAATTTTGAACCGTGGCCCCAAATCCACCGAACCCGGACCGCCCCTTACTCCGAGCCCTCATCGTTGAGGACTCTGAGTTTGACGCGCTCATCTTGGTCAATCACCTGCGTCAAGGTGGCTGGCGGGTAGAATCCAAGCGGGTGGCCAGCGGCGAGGCCTTTGCGCAGGAATTGCAAATCGGCAACTGGGACCTCGTTCTGTGCGACCACTTCATGCCCGGGTTCAGTGCTCCCCAGGCCTTGGTTCTCTACAAGCAGTCCGGCAAGGACATGCCCTTCATTATCGTGTCGGGCGGCATCGAAGAAGGCGTGGCCATCGAAGCCATGAAGTCCGGAGCCCACGACTTCATGACCAAGGGGTCCCCCGGCCGCTTGGTGCCCGCCATCCAGCGCGAATTGCGTGAGGCCGCTGTCCGGGCCGCCAGCCGGCTGGCCGAAATATCCCTCCGCGAGAGCGAGCTGCGCTACCGATCGGTCTGGGAAAACTCAACCGACGGAGTCCTGCTTATCGATTTGGAAGGGGCCATCCGTTTCGGCAATCCGGCCGTAACGACGATCTTCGGCTGGGAGGCCGAACAAATCTGTGGAAAGACCCTCGATTTTCTTCAGACAGCGGCCACCGCCCCGGGTACCTGGAAGACGGCCGCCGAGGCCGAAGACCGCAGGGTCTTCGAATCCTTCGCCCGCCGTTCCGACGATTCAGAAGTCGAAGTCGAAATCGGCTTCACCCAGATGCGGATGGGGCAACAGCAATGGCTCGTCGCCTTCATTCGAGACATCAGCCAGCGCCGTCGCCACGAGGCCGAAATACGCAAGACGCGACAGGAGTTCGCTGCGGCTCGCGAGATCCAGTCCCGCCTTTTCCCAAAATCCTCACCCCGGGTGCCAGGATTCGATATCGCCGGGGTTTCCCATGCCGCCGAGGCCACGGGCGGAGACTCTTTCGATTACCTGCCCTTGCCAGATGGCTCTTGGGGCATCTTGGTGGCCGATGTGGCCGGACACGGAATGGGACCCGCTCTCCTCATGGCGGAGACCCGATTCTGTCTTCGCATGACGGCCCGATTGGTTTTCAGTCCGGCCGAAATCCTGACCCAAGCCAACCGGCTCTTGGCCGAAGACCTTGGTGGCGACAGTTATGTGACTGCGTCTTTGGCTGCGATCCATCCCGAGACCCGAACCTTGCGTCACGCCAGCGCAG
>JAPLUH010000118.1 GCA_026397675.1 Verrucomicrobiota bacterium | reverse complement strand
AACTCGAGGGACTTTGGTTGGATAATAATTCTAAAGAGTTTTTGGGTCTGGTCCCAGTCTGGCTGTCTCTTGTTGGTGTGGCTTAAGAGTACAAGGCCATGAATTCACGGCGATACCGGGCCTCTTGGGCCGGGAATTGTTGGTGGAGGGTTTCCTTTGAAATGGCCCCATGCTGGAAGCGGCGCTTTTCAAAAATGGGCATGTCCACACCGAACACCGCCTGGATGCCGCGCCGCACGACCTCTCCTTTGAGTGAGTACAGCGTCGGCACGTCGTAGCGGGTGAGTTCGATGAATGGAATGGCTTCACTGACGGCCATGACGGCGCGGCTCATGAGTGGGCTGTATCCCTCGAATCCGTGCTTTCGGGCGGGTGCGTAGGTTCGGACGTAGCCGCGGCTGAGACCGCCGCTGTAGGTGAGCGAGTGCTTGATACGCCCCACGCCCCAGCCTTCGTGGTAGAGCATGAGGTTGTGGACCACCGAGCGGATGGTCAGCTCGGGGTTCTCTTCGATCGGGTAGTCCTTGAGATTCTCATCGCCACCGTCCCCATCGAAAAGGTGTTTCCAGTTCGGATAGCGCTCACGGATTCCGCGACAGAGGGCCAGAGCCATGGTGCCGCATTCCACGTCGAGTGGTTTGTAATCTTCCAGCACCCGCAGGGTTTCCGACGGATTTAAAGTGCGCGGATCTCCGGAAATCTCTTCCAGAAAGAGCCCTAGTCCGAGTGGCTCCAGGAAGGCTCGTGCCTGAGCCCAATCGGGTCCGTCTCCCAGGTGAAGGGTGAAGGCTTTGAGGCGCGAGAGGCTCATGCCCAACCGTTGCATCTGGAAGTAGGTGGCCAAGAAGACCGCGCCGCTATCGACCCCGCCGGAGAAGGCGACCCCGATGGGTTCCTGAGGATCGATGGAGCCGAGTTGTTTGCCGATTTCGTCAGCCAGAGCCCCGATATATTGGCGACCGATGGTGTCGAGGTCAGCCGGCAGTGAATTGGGCAGGGGGTTGAAGTAGCGGGTATAGACCGGATCCGGATCCGGGCAGCCGATGAGCTGAATTTCCACCACGTAGTGCGCGGGTACCATGCGTGTGTAGCTCGGATGGAACTGGTCCGCCAAACCCTCGAGCTGCAGTTGGGCGTGGATGGCATCCATGCGGTCGGCCACGATGAGGGCCGGACCCTCCGCTCGTTTTGCTAAGAAGTAGCGCATCGGGCGATCCAGGGACCGAGCCATGCGCACCGTCTTTCCGTCGCGGGCCAAGAGGGCGAAGGAACCGTCGATCTCTGCCACACGGGCTGCATCACCGCTGAGGACCCGTTCAACGGCCTCCGCCTGCGAGACGTTTCGCAGGCGGTTCAGTGTGGGGTCCAGGAGGTTGACAACGCGTTCAACGTACTCGGGAAGCATGGGCGATACTTTGGTTCAAGTCGGGGCGGTGATCAACCGGTCCGTTGGACTTGGGTGTGTCGGGCACGGGTTCGTTGGTGGCTACTCTAGGACGATCCGTCCCCAATCTTCGGGTCGTCCCTGAACGCCGGGTCGTGGGGACCAGGCCAGTCGGGTGCGGTTGATGTTTTCTCCGGGCTGGGCATCAACCTTGTCGCCGTCATAGATCAATACATTGAACCCAGCACCGACGCCGGACTTTCCTTTTAATCCCAACTCCCGCAACGGGATGAGCGCCCGGAGAGTGTAACCATCAGTAGTGCGCCACGAAAGCAGGCGGGTGCCCGGAGAATGGGTTTCTAGCGGGCCAGGATTGGCATCGGCATCGCGGGCACCCCGGACCTGGCCGGAACGGTCGAAGGGAAAGATGCCGGTTTTCCAGCAAGCCAGCGTGTGTTCGGCACCGGCTGAGGGGTCCACACACAGCTCCACCGAATCGCTTCGCCAATGCCCCTTGATGTCATTGGTTTCGATGTTGGAAACCACATGGTCATCCCGGACCTGGATTTCCACCCAGAGGTGTTTGCTGTCATGGCCTAAACGGAATCGACCACTGCAGTCTGAAGCGCCGTCTGAGCGGCCTTGCCAGGCTTGCTCGGGCCCAATGGTGGTGGTGGGCAAGGACTTCCAGGCTGGGTCCTCGCTGTTTTGATTCCAGGGGAGTGCTGCGATTCGGGGGACCTTTAGGGATGGCACCGGGTGCAGGCGGACCAGTGTTCGGCGGTTACCGACCCTCGCCAGCAACGTGACGTCCTCACGGGCCGTGGCCGGGGCCACGACGCCCACTCGACCTCCTGATATTACTCGCGCCGACCAGCCGGGTGGGGTTTGGAACTGCACCGTTGCCTGAGCTAAAGAACGGTCCCGGAAAAGGGACAGGCTCGTTTCTTGGCCGGCGACGACGGGTATATCGGCCTGGAAGGACTGGGCCGCATGGGCGATCCGGTGGACGCGGACAAACTCCCGGTAACGAGCCACCGCGGGTCTCGGGACGAAAAACAGGTCGGTGTCTTCGGTTGTCTCCGGCACCGGAAACCCATCCCAACGCGGGGGACAGGCTCCTAAAGCCTCGGGGAGGGGAAGTCCTTGGAAGAGATCCGTTTCGGTGGGGTGGATGGGCAGGACGCTGCAAACCGGGGTGAACCATTGGTTGGTGGTGCGACGAAACCACGGCGACTGGGCAATGGAGCCAAATGCCTGGGATCGGTGGTTCGACAGGGCCTCGGCGGCAACGCTCACCGGCAGGCGTCCGTCGGGTAGGGGCTGAGTGAGCGCGATCGACAAAGCCTGCCCCGGATTCGCGGCGGCCCCGGAATAGAAAAGCTTCCGTGGTCGCCATGGGGACAGGCCTTCCAGGCGCAGGTGGTCCGGAAATTGGTTGGGGTCCGCCGCGGCCTCGAAGGCCTCGGTGGCTAGCCATCCGGCAGCTTGATGGTTGCCGTGCTGCCCGGGCGACGGGGCGGGGTTCATAGTGACCACCACCTCTGGTCTCAAGGTGCGGATGACCCGAACCAAGCGGCCGAGGGTGTCCGAGTGGTTCCATCGCTCTAGGGTGACACCGAGACTTTCGGTGTAGGCGAAGTCGGCCTTATCGAGGAAATGCACTTGTTGCACCCCCAGGCCTCGAAGGGCATCCCGCAGCTCGATCTCGCGCAGGATTCCCAGAGCCGGTCCCGACTGGGTTCCCACCATGTTGCCTCCGCCTTCGCCCCGAGTGCAGTAGACATGGGCAATGGAACGACCAGAACCATGGCTCAGCGAGGCGATGGTGGCGGCCACGCCGGTTTCGTCGTCGGGATGGGCGAAGACACCGAGCAGGTCCACCTTCAATCGGGCCGCTCCGGATTCGTTGGCCCGGCGGGAGGTTTGACCTTCGAGGATCGCGGGCAACAGGGTCGAAGACAGCAGTGACGACAGCAGCAGCGACAAGACGGTGCGGGCCGGAGGGAACATGGCCGCAGGCTGCTCCGATCTGCGGATTCGGGCAATCCCGAGAGCGTTGGCGGGAGAATTTCCGGGGCAGGGCTTAGGGCGTGACGCAGCGGCCGATGATGCGTCCTCGAGACAGATCGAATGGAGATAGTTCGAGTTCCACGGTGTCGCCGGGTTGGATCGCGCCGATCACCGGTTGGAGCTTGCGGGTGACATGGGCCACCAGTTCATAGCCGTTGCTCAGGCGCATGCGATAGGCGGCGACTCCCAGCAGACTTAGGACCTGGGCCGGGACGTGGATGGCATCTTCTTTGGGCATGGCAGGTGGACGAGGAGGGGTTTGGCTGGGGGCTGAAGGATCGAAAGCAGGAAGGCGAAGAGGGAGCCTCTTCGCCTTCCGATGTTGGATTGCAGGAAACCGCAGTTCCGGCGATCAGGGCAACGAGGTGGCGCCCATCAGGTAACGGTCGCACTCACGAGCCGCACCGCGGCCTTCATTGAAGGCCCAAACCACAAGGCTTTGGCCCCGGCGACAGTCACCGGCGGCAAACACTTTCGGAATGCTCGTGGTGAAGCGGCCATGCTCGGCCTTGATGTTGGAACGCGGATCGCGCTCCAAACCGAGAGACTCGAGCAACGGCTGCTCAGGTCCGACAAAGCCCATGGCTAAGAGAACGAGCTGGGCCGGAACGACCCGGTCGGTGCCGGGCACATCCACAGGGGTGAATTGACCCTTATCGTTGCGCTCCCAGCGGATCTCCACCAGATGCACTCCCGACACGTTGCCTTGATCGTCGGTGAGGAACTTCTTGGCGGTCGTCAGGTAGACGCGCGGATCGGCGCCATACGCAGCGGCAGCCTCTTCCTGACCGTAGTCCATCTTGTAAGTCTTGGGCCACTCCGGCCACGGGTTGTCCTTGGCGCGCTCGGTGGGCGGCTTGGGTAGGATTTCCACCTGGATGAGGCTCTTGCAACCGTGACGCATGGACGTGCCCACGCAGTCCGTGCCGGTGTCGCCACCACCGATGATGATGACGTCCTTGCCGGCCGCGGAGATCGGCGGCTGAGCCTTGTCGAGCAGGGCCTTGGTGTTGCCGTGGAGAAACTCCATGGCGAAGTGAATGCCATTGGATTGCCGGCCTTCGATGGGCAAATCCCGGGGCTTGGTGGCACCGGTGCACAGCACCACGGCGTCGAAATCTTCGACGAGTTGGGCGGATGTGATGTCGCGACCCACCTCGCTGTTGCAGCGGAAGGCGATGCCCTCACGCTCCATTTGTTTGATGCGGCGCAGCACGACTTTTTGCTTGTCGAGCTTCATGTTCGGAATGCCGTACATGAGCAGGCCGCCGGGACGGTCGGCTCGCTCGAACACAGTGACATAATGGCCAGCCTTGTTGAGCTGGGCTGCCGCAGAGAGGCCCGCGGGGCCAGAACCGATGACGGCCACCTTCTTGCCGGTCCGCTTTTTGGGCGGCTGCGGCTTGACCCAGCCTTTTTCCCAGGCGTGGTCGATGATGGTGCACTCAATGTTCTTAATGGTCACCGGCGGCGCATTGATGCCGAGGACACAAGAACCCTCGCAGGGTGCCGGACACACTCGGCCAGTGAACTCCGGGAAGTTGTTGGTCTTGTGCAGACGATCTAGCGCTTCTTTCCATAGGCCCCGGTACACGAGATCGTTCCACTCGGGGATCAAGTTGTTGATAGGGCATCCGCTGGCCATGCCGCTGATCAGCGAACCGTTGTGGCAGAAGGGCACCCCGCAATCCATGCATCGGGCTCCTTGCTGGCGCAGGCTCTGGTCGTCCATGTGTTCATGGAATTCGTTCCAGTCTTTGATGCGTTTCAGGGCACTACGGTCGAGAGGGAGCTCGCGCGCGTATTCTAGGAATCCTGTGGGTTTTCCCATATCTCTATGTCGTTTGAAGGCCTTGGTCTCGTGACGATTTGCGGGGTTCTGTGTCGCGCTTGAATATTAGCCCCCACCAGTCCGGGAGACGTCTTTGGAGTTGGCTTCGAAGGCAGCATTCAGTGCGTCATCGCCCGTGAGACCATCGGCCTGGGCTTTGAGCAGCGCTGTGAGCACGCGCTTGTAGTCGCGGGGCATTACCTTGATGAACTTCGCT
>JAPLUH010000358.1 GCA_026397675.1 Verrucomicrobiota bacterium | reverse complement strand
TGGAATTCATTCACACCCAACGGTCCCTCCAGCGGCAGCGGGACCGCACCGGAGCGAGCATTGAAGGCAAACACCAAAATCCCCTCGCGCGCAGCGCGAAAACCCCATCCTTCCGCGCCTTCCTGCGAGCTCCAGACGCCGGGTCAGGAGACCCGGCCTACAGGGGCCTCACCGGTGAAGCGGTGCCTTGCAGGCAAGGCGCGGTCCCGCGGAGCCAGCCCCGGAAATGCAGCCCAGACATTCGTCGATCACGGGAGTGCGCGAGCCAGAGCCCGTGTCGGTTTGCCTTGGCCGCAGCATCGACGAAGCTCAGCGTTGCCACTGATGACAGACCTCAGGCCCATCCAAAACGGTCCGGGAATAGCAAGGGTGCGTCATTACCATCCAGGTCCGGCGACATGGCTGCGTTGGCCCACCTTACTGTGCCTATTGGCTGGCTGGCTTCCGATTTTGTCCGCACCGGTTGAGGTTGTTCCGGGCAAAGACCGCACCTTTCGGGCTGGAGTCACCTACCTGGTCGGAGGACCGGTCCGCTTGGAGGGTTCCGTGCGCTTCGAAGCCGGCTGCGTGCTGAAGTTCCTGCCGGGGCGTTCGGCGGGATTGGAGTTGGGGAAAGACACCCGGGTTTCCTGGCAGGCCACACCCGAGGCACCCATCCTGTTCACAGCCTCCGACGACGATTCGGTCGGAGAACTCGTGCCAGGCTCAACAGGCAATCCCTCCTCGGGCTCCTACGCGGACATCGCCTTGTCGGTCAATGGCGCACGCCTCGAGTCAGGCCTGTCCCGCTGGAATGATTTCCGCATCTCCCACGCCCGGGTGGCCCTGCGTTGGACCGGAACGACCGCCGCGCTGTGGCATTTCCAGGTGCAGCATTGCCTGGTCGGCATCGAATCGACCCACAGCACCTTAGCTCTCCGCAACGGCCTCTTCCATCGAGTGAAGGCACCCTTCAGCGATCTCCGGTCGAGCCGAGTGAACGGCCAGCAACTCACCATTGCCCGTGCCGAGGTCCTCAACCGCAAACCGGTGGACTCCACGCTCGAATTGCTGCGCTGCGTGATCGGAGAAGTGGCCGATATCCAGGGCTACACCCATGCCTCGAGCGAGGGTAACCCCAATGCCGTCATCCCGATCTCGGTCACCGATGCCTTTGTTGAGTTAGCCGGTTCGCTCTACCTGCCCCCGGGCAGCCGTCGGATCCGCCCCGGGTTTGGCCACGGCCTACTAGACCCCGAATTGGCCATGGTGCTTCCCGCCATGACCGTCCTCCCTCCCGAACTGTTGCCACCGCTGGTCTCCCAGACGCTCTACCTGAAACCTCGCGCCATCCGGGACCAAGCGCTGCCGGAAGCCGGGGGGCTCAATCCTATCAAATTGGGGTTCCACCACTGGCCCGTCGACTACTGGGTTGAGGCAACAACCGTGAGCAATGCGGTGGTGACAGTGGCGGCGGCGACGGTGCTTCGCGAGACTCCAGCCCGAGGATTCCGCTGGCTCAGTTCGGGCTCGCTGAGGCGCGAGACAGATATTCCGGAATCGACGGCCGCTCTAAAAAAACGCCCAGTCCCCGGCCGCGGGGATCGTGACAACGATGGACGCAGCGATCTGGACGAAGTCCTCGACGGGACCGATCCGGACAACCGCTTCAGCGCCCAGCCCCTCGTTCTCGCTTCCTTCGGATTCGATACCGACCGCTTCGAGTCCGGGGACGGCGCGGTGCCCCTGCCCGGATCCTCCGCCTCGCGCGAACCCTCCTTCGACCGCAGCGCAGCAGGATTTCACCGTTCCGGGCAGGTGCTGCTCTACCCGCTGATCTGGAACCGCGACGGAGTCACCCGCACCCTTCTTCAGCCACTCCACGGATCGATCGCCCTCGACTACTCGCCCGACTGGTTCCATGGCGTGACCAACGACGCCCCCGGTGCCGACTGCGTCCTTCTGGAGGCCCCAGGGTTGCGGATGGTCATTGATGCCGAAGGCCAACGTTTGGGCCTCACCCGGATCTCCGAGAACTTCCAACAAACCCTCTGGTCGCCGCTGCCCCGGTCGGCCACTCAGTCCCGCCCCTTCACAGGACGGACCAACTGGACCCTACGCCTCTCGTTTAGCGCAGACACCTTTGAACGCCTTCCGCGGGAATCCCACTCCCGTCCGCCCAGCCCGCGCAATGACCTCAACACCTTCAGCCTGGGCAACGCGCTTGACGGCCAATCGCCAGCTCTTGGACGACTAGACCGAGTCCTCCTGCGCAACCACTTGTTGGCCGGAACCCTCGGTCACCCCGGCCCGCCGGACAGCCTCGTTCGGGGCGAACACCGCCCACTCGAGGCCGACGACACCGACCGAATTTCCGGGGAGTCTCTTGCCTCGGGCATCCGACTCACCTTCCAACGCGACTGGGAAGGCGACGGCGATCTGGGTGGCTTCTATCCCATCGCACGAAAGTCATGGGGGCCCAATCCCACCGCTTGGGAAATCATCGATCGCGACGCCCGCACCTCGGTCTTCACTGACACAACCGTGCGACCGGGGCAGACCTACGGTTACCGAGTCTTCCGCAACGGCCGGCCGCCGCTCGAACTCTGTGTGGCCCATGACACCCCACCCCCAGCAGACCGGGGCCGGGCCCTGTTACTCGTAGATGACACCCTCGCTGAACGCAACTCACGTGGCGGTCCTCATCGGACACCCCACCATCCCCCAAAGCGGTTGGGCCGCCGAAGATGGCCATGTGAATTGCCAAGATCCGGCGGGCATCCACCTGGGAGCCTGGCCGGCCGACCTCTTCTACGGCGACCTCACCGGAACCTGGACCGATACCCAATCCTTCAAGACCGGCTGCCCGGATTGCCCGCGCAGCCAATGCGCCTATTGCATCTTGGGTAACGAGGCCGGCGATGGGCGGTGGGACCAGAACGAACTCCCCCGAGAACCCGACGGCAGCGCCGGGCGCATCGAGGTGCCGCTGGGGCGCATCGACTTTGCCCGACTCTCCCACTTCGACAGCCGATTCGCCGATCTCAAGGGGAACCCAAAAAACGCCCTCGAAGTCGAAGTTGCCCTGCTGAATCGCTACTTTGACAAGGCTTGGCGTTATCGACGCGGCCTACTTCCATTCCAAAACTCCGCGATCGGATACGCAAATGTCTTGGGCGCACTGGTGGATCGGAATTTGGTGCATATCGCGCCGCGCTTGGGCCCATTAGAACCCCTGACGTCGGCGGCTTGGAATACCGACCTCTTCCAGGATGGACCCACCATCCGCTGGGGCTTCCAGACCGACTACTCCCACTTCGGGGTCCTGGGGATGACCGGGGCGGCCAAGCCCGGACACAGCCACTTCGCCAAGAATATCGCCTGGAAACGGCCGGGAGATATCCCGCGAGTCGCCTTCCTCTTCGCCTTCGGCTCCTTTCTCGGCCAGTGGTACAGCGGCTATGGAGAAGACTTCCTGCGGACCTGCCTCGCCTCCGAGAACTCGGTGCTGCTGGCCGGCACCGCTTACGCCTTCGCGCCTTGGATCACCGACCGCGTGCACGCCGGGGCCCCCGTCCACGCCTTGCTCACCGATTCAGCCGAACGCAACGCCTCGGTGAATGCTCGACTCACCTTCTTGCTGGGCGACCCCTGCCTACTGGAACACCCCCTCCAGGCCCCGTCGGCGTTCGAAGCCAAAACCCAAGCCGGCGTCACCGAACTCACCTGGAACGCCTCGCCCGAAACCACCGGCGGCTACCGTATCGATTCGGCCCCCGCCAACGACTCTGCCACGTGGACACAGGTCCAAGAACTCCCACCGGAGACCATACGACTCCGTCTCGAATCCGGTGCCGGCGGCAAAACTTTCCGCCTTCGGGGCCTAGGCAGCGTAACCAACGGGTCCGGCCGATATCGGCAGTGGACCGCCCCCAGCTATGCGAGGCCCTGAACCCGCCTTGTCCGCGAAGTCAGGGCTGATTCATCTGCATCTGAATAGTTGTTTGTGAAGCGGGCTCGTTTGCGTTTTGACTGGTTTATTTTTACGGCCCGTGTTCACGATTTGCGGTGCGTAGCACCAATTTGCCCGCCGAAGCGGATCTTCTTAAGCG
>JAPLUH010000030.1 GCA_026397675.1 Verrucomicrobiota bacterium | reverse complement strand
GTCGATGGTCTGGGGATCAGCAAGGAAAAGTCGGCCCCAGTGTCGTGGTCGAAGGAGAAGAACGTCGCCTGGAAAGTCTCGCTGCCGGGCCGTGGTGCGTCCTCACCGATCGTCGTGGGGCAACGGATTTACCTGACGACTCAGACTCCCGACCAAGGCCTGCATTTGCTGGCCCTGGATCGTGAGACTGGGGCGCAGGTTTGGGACACCGAGATCGCGCGCGGCAAACTGCATGCGCACGAGTTGCACAACATGGCCACTCCCACCGCCGTTTCGGACGGTCGGCACGTGTGGGTGCTTTTTGGGACCGGTGATCTGGCCTGCGTGAGCGCCGAGGGTCGCATCGCGTGGCAACGTAATCTGGTGAAGGAATTCGGCCCGTTGAAGACCAACCACGGCTACGGATCGTCGCCCATGCTCGATGGCAACCGGCTCTTCGTCGTGCGCATGCATCAGGGAGTTGACTCGTACGTGATGGCGGTGGACGCCAAGACCGGCAAGGACTTGTGGAAGAAGGATCGATCGAATGCGGCCCGCGAGGAAGGCAAGGACTCCTACTCCTCGCCTGTTTTCCATCGGCACGGTGGCAAACTCGAAGTCGTGGTGGCCGGAGCGGAGGTGCTCAACGCCTACAATCCGTCCAATGGTGATGTGGTTTGGAGTGTGAGTGGCTTGGATGTGGCGCATCCCTACGGTCGAACCATTGCCGGTCCGACCGCGGGTGAAGGCGTGGTGGTGGCGGTGGCCTCGGGCTTTCAAAACCGCGGTTATACCGTCGGCATTAAGGCCGGTGGGCATGGTGACATCACCACGACCCATTCGCTCTGGAAATCCACCCGCTACTCGGCGGATTGCCCGACCCCGGTGATCGTCGGTGGGCATTTGTTCTCTATTCGCGATGACGGCATGGCCTCGTGCCTGAATTTAAAAACCGGCGAGGCCTTGTGGCAGGAGCGGTTGTTCACCGAGAACGTCAAGGTGTCGCCCGTGGTGGCGGCGGGGCGGGTGTACTTCACGAGTGGCCGGGGCAATACGGCGGTGGTGGCGGCGACTCCGAAGTTCGAGTTGCTCTCACGCAATGAGCTCAACGAAGACACACTGGCCACGCCAGCGGTGTCGGGCGGTCGAGTCTACTTGCGCACCGAGGGCGGGCTGTATTGCTTCAACGGTCGTTAACAGGCTCTAAGAAAATCCTCGCCCGTGGTGGTTTATGGCGCATGGTTTTTCCATGCCTATGAGATCTACTTCCCGCTTGGCGGCACTCGTCCTCGGCCTTCAGTTGGGCCTGGTTTCGGTTTTCGCTCATTCCGCGATTGAACCTGCACCCCGCACCGACAAGGGGTGGGTGGATCGTCAGGCTAGCTTTAACGCCACAGTGGCTTCTGTGGGCTCCAAGGCACAGTTGATCTTCATCGGCGACTCCATCACCCAAGGCTGGGAAGGGGAAGGCAAGGAGACGTGGGCCAAACACTACGCCCACCGCAACGCCATCAATTTGGGCATTGGCGGCGATCGCACTCAGCACGTCCTGTGGCGCCTCGACAA
The DNA here is from genome assembly GCA_026397675.1 of Verrucomicrobiota bacterium. Lineage (GTDB taxonomy): Bacteria > Verrucomicrobiota > Verrucomicrobiia > Limisphaerales > UBA9464 > SXXZ01. The sequence goes on along the minus strand of JAPLUH010000030.1, from coordinate 608 downwards.
CGGCAACCTCGACGGTCTCAAGCCCAAGGCGGCGGTGGTGATGATCGGCACCAACAATTCCAACGGCGAAGATAACTCCCCAGAGCAAATCGTGGACGGCGTCCGCGCCATCGTGGACAAGCTCCGCACGAAACTTCCGGGAACCAAGGTCCTGCTGGTGGCCATCTTCCCGCGCGCCGAGAACTTCAGTGCCCAACGGGGCAAGTTGGCTCAGATCAATCAGGCGCTGCGTCGCATCGCCGATGACAAGACTGTGTTCTGGGCCGATTTCGGCCACAAGTTCCTCAACGACGACGGCACCATGCCTCGCGAGTTGATGCCCGATTACTTGCACCTCTCCAAGAAGGGCTACCAGATTTGGGCCGACTCCATCGAAACCCAATTATCCCAGTTGCTCGGAGATGCACCGGTGCAAGCGGGTGTCGCTTCAGGAAATGACGTTTCGGGAGCTTGGGTCCTGACCATTGCGGGACCGGATGACCAGCCCGTAGACCTGCCGATGACCTTGAAGCAGGAGGGCGCTCGGCTGACGGGGCAAATTGTCCGCGGCCGCGAGGCGGGCAAATTTCTGGAGGTGACCGACGGCAAGGTTCAGGGCGACATGCTGA
>JAPLUH010000139.1 GCA_026397675.1 Verrucomicrobiota bacterium | reverse complement strand
GCGCTGGTCCGGAAATTCTGGCGTGCAGACATGCCGATCAAGGGATCGTAGCCGGAATAGGCCTGACGATATTGGCTCAATGACTGGCGCGGATTGAAGTACGCAATCCGGATGTCCAAATTCTTCTGCAGGGCCAGTTTGAGGCAGTCGTCCAGGGAGACGGCCTTCAATTCAGGAGCCGCCTGCGCGGCGGACGAACCCAGCACGAGGGCGGCCAAAAAGCTACCAGCGGAGCGGACGGCACGGGACCAGATCTTCTTCGTTTCCATTGTCGAGGACAGTAGTTAGAGGCGTTGTCGCCCTAGGAATGCGCTTAAAGACGCGTCAGCCAGACATTTCTTCAGCGATTTAAGAAAACAACTTACCCCCGCATTGACCAGCAAGGCCAGTCCAAGGTTTCAGTGATTCCTAAGCCGAAGCGCGGGCTCTTGCCGATGGAGTCGATCCACCCCCAGACTCGGCGGACACATGAAGCGCGTCGTCCTGCTTGGCTGCACCGGTTCGATTGGCACCAGCACCCTCAAGGTGGTGGAGGACCAACCGGACCGACTCCTGTTGGTCGGACTGGCTGCCGGTGGCAATGCCGATCTCCTGATCGAACAGTGCCTCAAGCACCGCCCACGGGTGGCCTCGATCCATGACGCCAGCAAAGCCGAGGGGGTCCGGACGGCACTGGGCAACACCACCGAAGTGCTCACAGGCCCGGATGCCCTCATCCGCCTGGCCACGCTGCCCGAGGCAGACATCGTCCTCATCGCCATTGTGGGTACAGCGGGCCTGGAACCGGCCTTGGCCGCCATCCGGGCCGGCAAGGACATCGCGGTCGCCTCCAAGGAAATCCTGGTGATGGCTGGCGAAATCGTCATGCGCGAGGCCAAGGCCCACGGGGTTCAGGTTTTGGCGGTGGACAGCGAGCATTCGGCCATCTTCCAGTGCTTAGACGGCAAGCCCGCCTCGTCGGTGCGAAACTTGTGGCTCACCGCCTCGGGCGGCCCGTTCCGCGATGCAACGAAATGGCCGAAGGAAGCACTGCAGGCCGTCACCGTCGAACAGGCCCTCAAGCATCCGTCGTGGGTCATGGGTCGCAAGATCACCATCGATTCGGCCACGCTCTTCAACAAAGGCCTGGAAATGATCGAGGCTCGTTGGCTCTTCGACATCGAGATGCCGCGCGTTCAGGTGGTCGTACACCCGCAAAGCGTCGTGCATTCCATGGTGGAATACGTCGACGGATCGATCATCGCCCAGTTGTCCACGCCGGACATGTGCCTGCCCATTCAGTACGCGCTGTTGTACCCCGAGCGCCTCCGCAGCGACCGCGTCCAGACGAACTTCGCTAAGATCGGCCAACTCACCTTCGAAGAACCGGATACGGACCGATTCCCCGCCCTGGGATTGGCCCGACGCGCAGGTGAAATCGGCGGCACACTGCCGGCGGTGCTCAATGCGGCCAACGAAGTGGCCGTGGAACGTTTTTGCGCCCGCCAACTCGGCTTCACCGGGATTGCCCAACTGGTCACGCGCGTGATGGACGCACACCGGGTCGTCGAG
>JAPLUH010000029.1 GCA_026397675.1 Verrucomicrobiota bacterium | reverse complement strand
CGCAACACGCCGCTCACTACTCTAGTGGATCTTTCAGTGATGAAGGTGGAACTGAGTCTGCCGGAACGGTTCCTGGGCCAGGTGCGCATTGGCCAGAAGGTGGACTTTCATGTGGACGCGTATCCGACGGAGCGTTTTTCGGGAGAGGTTTATTTCATTTCCCCGCAATTGGACCCGGGCACCCGGACCGCCTTGGTCAAGGCTCGCGTGGCCAATCCAGAGGCACGCCTTCGGGGCGGGATGCTGGCCCAGTTGGACTTGTCGGTGCGCCTTCGGGAATCGGCATTGGTCATTCCAGAGCCGTCGGTGATCGCCAGTGGAGACACCAACATGGTCTTTGTGGTCAGTCCTCAGAACCAGGCTGTGATGCGGCCGGTCCGCCTGGGGATGCGGTTAGCCGGTAAGGTGGAAGTTCTCAGTGGTATAGAGCCGGGCGAGAAGGTGGTGGTGGAGGGAGGGAAGAAGATTTTCCCTGGGGCTCCCCTCAAGCTTTCGGGCCCGGAGTCCACCGCACCCTACTTGCAGTAATCGCTGACGAGTGTCTGCTAAGCCTGCGTTTCCGACGCAGAAAGTTTGTTTGCTGGGATCAGAAACAAATTGACCCCAACACAGGCTCCAAGGCCTTCTTTAGGGGTTACCCCTGTTCCACCGAGCATGAGCGAGGCTTCGTCCATGACCTTGCGCCAGCATTTGGCCACCCTGCGTGCCTGCGAGCCCGCCGAGGTGGGCCCCTGGGCGTTGATAGAGTGCGTTTCTCCCTGGAAACGGTCTCTGTACCAGCTGGCTCGATGGATTCAACCCAAGGCCTTTGCCCAGGATGTCAGCGCGGTGGAGGACGCCCTGAACGCCACGCGGCCGGAGCAGGTGAAGTTGGCCATCGCCGATTTGCATGACCGGGCCCGCCGCCGGCCGGTCTTTTGGAGGGATTCGTTGGGTTTGAGGGTTTCCGGGCGACGGTTGTTGGTCGTGGCCCAGTTGGGTTTTCAGAGTGTGTCGTTGCTGTGAGTTCCTCTTCGGTAGCCGTTCTTCGACAGCACTTTTCTTTGGGTGACACAGCGTCCCCAACAAAAAAGGCGCCTGCGTTGCCGCAGGCGCCCTTGAGATACGTTGAGTGGATTATTCCTGAGCATCAGAGCCGCCGCTGGCGGACTCGCTGGCAGCAGGTGCCTCACCCGAAGAGGCTTTTTCGCGCTCTTCCATGGCAGCCTTGCGGCTGAGGCGGACGCGGCCCTTTTCATCCTGACCGAGGAGTTTCACCCAAATCTCGTCGCCGAGCTGGACGATGTCTTCGACCTGCTTGACGCGGAAGTTGGCCAACTCGCTGACGTGCACCAGACCTTCGCGGCCCGGGAGGAACTCCACAAAGGCTCCGAAGTCTTTGATGGTCACAACCTTGGCCCGGTAGATCTTTCCGATCTCCAGGGGTTCGCCGGAACCTTCGCCGTCGCCACCGGCCGGGGCGTCGCTACGACGGCCACCGCGATCTCCGCCGCGACCGCCACGGTCTGCGACACGGCCACCGCGATCACCACCGCGATCACCACCGCGATCTCCGCCCCGAGCACCACGGTCTCCACCACGGTCTCCGCCACGATCGGCTCCGCGCTCAGGGCCGCGCTCGGGGCGTTCAGCACGCTCCGGACGGGCTTCTTCGCTGGCTGCAGGGGCTCCCTCTTCCGGGGCACCGGTGGAGGGCGGGATTTCTCCACGCTCTTCCATGGCGGCCTTACGGCTGAGTTTCACGCGACCCTTTTCGTCGACTCCAATGCACTTCACCCAGATGTCGTCACCCATCTTGATGACGTCTTCAACGCGGGCGACGCGCTTGTTGGACAGCTCGCTGACGTGCACCAGGCCGTCTTGACCCGGGAACACTTCGACGAAGGCGCCGAACTCCTTGATGGTCACGACGCGGCCCTTGTAGACCTTGCCGATTTCGATCTCGGCGCTGAGCGCTTCGATCTCGCGGCGGGCGATTTCCATGCCCTCAGGGGAGACGGAGAACACCTTCACGGTTCCGTCGTCTTCGATGTTGATTTCGCAACCGGACTCTTCGACCAGGCGCTTGATGTTCTTGCCGCCAGGTCCGATCAGCGCGCCGATCTTCTCGGGGTTGATCTTCAGGGTGACGATGCGCGGGGCGTACTTGGAAATATCCGAGCGCGGAGCCGGCAGCGTGGTGAGCATGTGGGCCAGGATCAGGCCACGGGCGATACGAGCCTTCTCGATGGTCTGCTCCATGATCGGCAGCGGGATACCCTTGAGCTTCAGATCCAGCTGGAAGCCGGTGATGCCCTTTTCGGTTCCGGCGATCTTGCAATCCATGTCGCAGAACGCGTCTTCCCAGCCGATGATGTCGGTGAGGAGCTTGTAGCGGGAGATCTCGTGATTGGCGCCGTACTCGGTGCAAATACCGATGGAGATACCTGCCACCGGGCGGGTGATGGGCACACCGGCATCCATGAGGGCCAGCGTCGCGCCGCAGACTGACGCCATGGAGGTGGAACCATTGGATTCCATGATCTCGGCGGTGATGCGGACGGCGTAGGGATATTCGGTGAGGGGAATCACCGGGCGAACGCTGCGCTCGGCCAGAGCGCCGTGGCCGATTTCGCGGCGGCCGGGGCCAGTGATGCGGCCGGTCTCACCGACGGAGTAGTTCGGGAAGTTGTAGTGCAGCAGGAATTGCTTCTTGGTCTCGCCACCAGTGTAGGAGTCGAACTGCTGGATGTCGTCGCTGGTGCCCAAGGTGGCCAAGCAAACGGCCTGGGTCTCGCCGCGGGCGAACACAGCCGAACCGTGGGCGCGGGGCAGGAAGCCCACTTCGCTGGTCAGGGTGCGAATTGCGTCGAAGTCGCGGCCGTCCAGACGCTTGGAGTGGTCGAGGACGAGGCTGCGGATCGCTTCCTTCTGGATGTAATACTGGGCGTCCTTGAGGACGAACTCGGTCACCTTATCGGCACCGAATTGGGCGACGAGCTTCTGACCGACTTCGGCGAAGATCGCGTTGACGGCGGCCTCGCGGGCCAGCTTCTGCTGGGTGAGGAGGGCCGGGATGATGCGATCACCGGCCAGCGTCTTGGCGGCGGTGAGGATCTCTTCCGGAACGATGGTCACCGTGATGGCGCGCTTGGTCTTGCCGGCCTTGGCAGCCAGTTCTTCCTGAGCGGCGATCAAGGGTTGGCAGGCGGCCTGGGCGAATTTCAGGGCGGAGATGAAATCGGCCTCCGAGATTTCGTTGGCGGCACCTTCGTACATGACCACGTCGGTCTTGTTGCCGACATAGATGAGGTCGAGGTCGGACTGGGCCTGCTGTTCGTGGGTGGGGTTCACTAGGAACTCACCGGCGACGCGGGCGATGCGGACGGCGCCGAGCGGTCCATCCCAAGGAATGTCTGAAACGGTCAACGCGGCCGAAGCTCCGAGGATGGAGAGGATGTCGGCGTCATTCTGGCCGTCGGCCGAGAGCAGCAGCGACTGGACTTGGACTTCATTGTACCAGCCCTTGGGGAAGAGCGGGCGGATGGGGCGATCGGTCAGGCGGCAGGTGAGGATCTCCTTTTCGGAGGGCCGGCCTTCACGCTTGAAGTATCCACCGGGGAAACGGCCAGCGGCCGCCGCCTTCTCGCGGTAATCCACGGTGAGGGGGAAGAAATCCTGACCGGGCTTGGCCTTGGAGGCCGCAACGGCCGCCGTCAGGATGATGGTTTCACCGAGTTGAACGGTCACGGCGCCGTCGGCCTGCTTTGCAAAGCGGCCGGTTTCGATGGTGATGAATTGACCACCGACGGGGATTTGAACGGTATGGGACATACTAGCAGTTGCCCGACCGCCCTGAGGAACTTCACTCGACCTTCAGTAAACCTTTCTTGGTGGGGAAGGTTTGTTGGTGGAGAGCGAGTGAAATTTCCCGGGCGGACCGGGCGTTTCTTTTTAACTTCTTTGACGCGTCTTTGGGTTTTTGGTGCGGGTGACTTTGCGCGCGCGTCGAATGGGCGCGGCACCCGCAATTGTCCGCTTTGGACAATCTGGACAACCCTGTGGTCGCGGCAATCGTGGCCTGCAGGGTCTCCTAAAGCGAAAACCGGGCTGGAGGCCCGGCGTCGCAAAAAATTACTACCGGAGCTTCAGCTTCTACGTCAGCGCCTGGTAACGGGCCGAAACGGTGCGGTTCAGATAATCGAGCAAGCTGCGGCGTTTGCCCACCATGAGCAACATACCACGACGGCTGCTATGATCCTTCTTGTTCTTCTGAAGATGCTCCGTCAGGGAGTTAATCTTCTCAGTGAGAAGGGCAATCTGGACATCGGCAGAGCCGGTGTCTTTTGCGTGGATGCGGTGTTCGGCGATGGTTTTGTTTTTTTCGAGCATGATTCGGTGTCGGGAAGCTTGATGCCTCCCAGTAAGCGGTTCCGTTTATCCTGAATCGCCAAGCTAAGGGGCTGCGGTAAATGGGGCAAGCCCGGAGTTTTCTCACTCTAGGAGGGTCGTTTTTTGGAAATCAGCGGGTTGGGTTGCGGGTGGGGCTCTGCGGGATAGGTCCTGCGCTCGCAGGGAACGTTGGGAC
>JAPLUH010000075.1 GCA_026397675.1 Verrucomicrobiota bacterium | reverse complement strand
CGCCGGGGAACAGTGCTACTTCGAGAACCAAATCGTCCCCGACTTGGCCGTTCTCAAAACCCGATTGGCTGCACGGGCTGCCGCACCGAAGGGACCGCGCAAGCTCTACCTGCAGGCCGACCGCTCGGTGCGCTATGAGCGGCTTCAGGAGCTGGCGTCCTTGGCACGAGAGGCCGGACTGTCCGAAATCCTGCTAGGTGGAGGGAGTGGAGGGGACAACAGCGGGGGCGGAACGACCGGCACCCAGGGCGGCTCCGAGGTCCGACGCCCCGGCATTCCCAAGCCATGATCACCCCGGTCCCAAGTTGGAGTTCCCGTCGGTGGATGGGCATCACCGCGCTTCTGGCTATCCTCCATGCAGGTGGGTTCTGGCTCATTGCCCGTTTCCCTCCAGGCCCCCGCCTCGATACAGGCGACTCCTTCGGCCTGGTCTGGTCACCGGGATTTACCGACAACCTCGAAGTTCTGGTGCTGTCGCCCACCCGATTTGCCCTGCCTGAGGCCGGCGGATTTTCGGGCGACGCGGCTGGAGCCTTGCCGGCGGTCGCGTACGGGTGGGGACGAACTGAACCACGGCCATCGTTCCTGCCGGCCGATCCCAGCGGGTCCAACCTGGGTCCAGCCCCGGCGACCCCTACTCCCCCGTCCCGGATCCTATCCCTTCCAGTGGTGACTCCGACCCAGAGTAATAGAACACAGATGACGCGGGAGGAGGCGCAGGTCGAACTCCGCGGCGCGCTGACCACTCGCAGCCTGGTGAGACCCCTGAAGATCGCGCCATGGACCGAGAGCGACTCACCGCAACCCACCCACGTCGAGTTGGCAGTCAATCCCTGGGGAGAAGTTTTGACCGCGCGCGTCACCGTTGGATCCGGTTCCAAGGCCGCCGACCTGGCCACCTTGGAAGCGGTGCGGAACGCACGGTTCCAACCGTTGACCCAACCCAAACGGCCAGATGCCCTGCACGTCGATCCGCTGACTTGGGGCGTCGTCAGCGTGCATCCCATCCCCGGTACGCTCCCCAAGGGACCGATCACCCCCCTCTGAACGGCGATGCACCCGGAAACTATTATTGCCCTGTGGGTGGCGCTGCTTCTAACGACCTTAGGGTTCTTCGCCCTTGGCGATGAGTTCCGCAGGCGGCGCATCGGTTCAGATGTCTCCCAAGATCAAGTGTTCCGCTGCGTGCGCTGCAGCGCGGTCTACACCGACGATGCCGAAGTAGAACGGTCCCGGTGCCCGCAATGCGGCAAGACCAACGAGGCCGTTCGTTTTTGAGAACCGGTCGGCGGAGGCCCAGAGAGAAGCTGGTTCGCACTCCGGTTCTCAGCCTTTTCAATCACCGCTAAGGGCGGATGAGCATTTGGCTTTTCCTCCGAGGTCCACTCCACTCCGTGCATGAGCCAAACAGTCCGCTTCCTGCAAGCCTGTCCCTCCGACGAGGAGATTGACGTCGTTCGTCTGGTGGACTGCGTGATCATTGATGCCGTGAAATCTGGGGCGAGCGACATCCACATCGAGCCCTGGGAATCGAGTATTGCCGTACGAGTCCGGATAAGCGGCGTACTCAATGAGCTCATCCACCTGCCCAGCGATCTCCTGCCCAAGATCACGGGTCGCCTCAAGGTCATGGCCAACCTCATAGGCCATGAAACCCAACTCCCCCAAGAAGGCCGCGCCAATACCTTCCCCGAGGCGGGCAACGTGGTCTTGCGCATCTCGACCTTCCCCACCATCCGCGGCGAGAAGACAGTGATCCGTATCTTTGACCCGTCGAACCGCGCCTTCAACATCGAGGCCCTCGGTCTCGAACCCGACATTCTGGGAACCCTCAAGGCACTGCTGACCCGACCAAGCGGCCTGGTGCTCATGACTGGCCCCACCGGCTCAGGCAAAACAACGGTGATCTACGCCTCACTCTGCCACCTCATCGAGCGGTCGGGCCCGAGCATTAGCATCGCCACGGTGGAGGATCCGGTGGAGTTCACTTTACCTCTCATCGCCCAGTCCCAGTGCAATGTGGCTCGCGACTACACCTACCCGGTGGCCTTGCGGTCGCTCATGCGGCAAGATCCCCAGGTCATCATGATCGGCGAGATCCGGGATGCCGAAACGGCCCAAATCGCCGTGCAGGCGGGGCTTACCGGGCATCTGGTCATTAGCACCATCCACTCCGGCAGCACCTCCGGAGTCTTCGCCCGGCTCATTAACATGGGCATCGAGCCCTTCCTGCTGGCCTCCTCAATCACGGGCGTCTTGGGTATGCGCCTCATCCGACGCAACTGCCTCGTCTGCCTGGAATCCTACCAACCCGAACCGGCCGCTCTGGCCTACCTCCCGGTGGAGACGCATAGCACAGGGCAATTCCGTCGCGGAGGCGGCTGCCCAGCCTGCAACCACACCGGCTTCAGCGGTCGCGCTACTGTGATGGAAACCTTGACGGTGGACGAGGTCCTGCGCGACGCGGTGCTGCAGAAACTACCCACCCGCCGCCTGCAAGAAATCGCCCAGGCTCAAGGCATGGAGACTCTCTGGCAGGCGGGCCTCCGACGGGCTCTGCGGGGTGAAACCACTCTGGAAGAAATCCTGCGGGTGGTCGGCATGGAAGGGTTCTAAAAAACACTCGGGGCACCTGGGATAAACCTCCCACGATGCCCCGATTTCACACCGACCCGGCGGACAGTATTAGTAGCCGTACTGCTGCACGTTCCCGTTGGCCAAGATGTAGCCGGTGCGCTCGCGATACCACTGGAAGTCTATCTTCCCCTGGGCATCGAAGGCCTTGGTGGGCGGATAGGAAAACTTCACAGCCTGGTATTTTGAGGTGCCACTGAGCCAGCGACGGATCTCCGCATGTCCGTCGGCGAAGGAGAAGCCGCAGGCGCCGTTGTGGTACGAGGCCGGGATGTCCTGCCAAGACGAGGCATCGGGGTTATTAATGAAGTAGGCGTCATTAATGGAGTCCGGGTGCTCATCGAGCGTGAGCCACGTCTTGGAGGGCGAGGGGACTTGCGACTGCTTGAGGAACTGGAGGCGGTCGGAGAAGCCCCAGTTGCGGCCGTCCTTGGTGGAATCATTACCAATGCTGAAGCGACCAAAGAAGGAGTTCATGGCCATACTCCGATTGCGGCGAGACCAACCCTTGGCGCGCTGGGCGGGCGAAACGAAGACATCGGCCGGGCACTTGTAAACCCCCACGGCCCCTCCGGTGTACTTGCCCAAAACTCCATTCACCACCCACGCGTCGTTGGTGACGCTGCGCTCGGCCGTACCGGTGCCGACACCCCAAGTCATGACGTTGTTGACCCAGTTATCGAACACTTTCTGGTCAATGGCCTGAATGGTCTCACTGACACCATAATTGTTGGCCACCGCATCATTGTAGTCGGTGGAATACAGGTGCCAGGCCAAGGTGAGCTGCTTGCCGTTGTTGACGCAGCCGATGCCCTGAGCCTTGGACTTCGCCTTCGCCAGAGCCGGCAAGAGCATGCCGGCCAAAATGGCGATGATGGCGATGACCACCAAGAGTTCGATGAGCGTGAAGCCACGGCGGCTCTCCGCGCGACGATTGGAAAATTCTGAGGTTTTCATGACGGCTAGCTGTCAAGGTACCCGAGTCGTCAAGGCTTACAAGCGCGGTGTCCGCGCACGGCGTGGCGAAGGTACGCTAAGAGCTCCACGAGCATCACGGGTGGACCACTCGGAAAAACTGACCGTTCGGAGCATTGGTCGTGGGGTCGAGCAACAGGAGCACGCCCTCGGGGTCGCTGATCTCCAGATCTGTTGCATCCTGCCAATTCTGCAAATCCACCGAGCGCTCCAGGCGGAAGGTCTGGTCCATTTGTCCACCGAAGAGGAAAAGGCTGTCTTCCGGGGTCTTGGGGTAGTTGAGGATCTGGACTGGCGCATCAAAGGCGGTGGCTCTGGCCCGCAGGATGGCCCCGCCGGTACCGGCGACAATCCACTGGTCGGTGGCCGCACTCACCGTATAGAGGTTGCGGGTGGTGACGGTGGGCATTTCCACCCAATTCGAGAGGTCTTGCGACAGGGCCACAACGCCTCCATCGCCCACCAGACAGAACCAGCCGGAATACCATGCCACATCATTCCACCAGGTGGTCGAGACCGTGGAACGCGCCAACCAAACCACCCCGTCGGTGCTGGTCAAGACGGTGCCTGCTTCGCCCACGGCGACCAGACGGCCACTGAGCCATCGCACTCGCCAAAGCCAGCGCGAGGTGCCGGAGGGGCGGGAGGACCAGTTGGTGCCATTGGCACTGCTCAAGAGGACGCCATTTTGTCCGGAAACCAAAAACCCACCCGGCCATTCGGTGGCGCCGCTCAGAACGGCGGCGGATCCGGAGGTTCGTCGCGTCCAGGACCGGGCATCCGGACTGGTCAGGATAGCACCGCTGGAACCGGCGACGACAAAGAGGTTGGAGTTGGCACAGACAGCTCGCAGGTCGGCGGTGACTCCGGAGGCGACCGCTTCCCAGGCGATGCCCAAGGTGTTGACCTGATTGGTGATGAGCACCTGGACCACCTGGGTTCCGTTGGTTGCGGAATGGGTGCTGACCAACGGTGCATAGTCGGTGCGGCTCAAGGCCAGTGCTCCTGAGGAACCCGCAGCGACCACCCAATTGGAACGGCCGCCCAGCCCGTAGTAATTCACTCCGGACGCACTGGCCGGCGCCAGGCCCCGGTTCCAGTTCTTGCCGTCCGGACTGTCCATGAACTGCGCCCATTCCCCGGCCGTGACCCGGAGGGTTTGTGGTTGGGTGTTGGTGGAGAACGTGGGCACTGCGCCTGTGAATGCGACACTCACATTGGTGCCGGGGACGGTGAGAACCAGGGAATCCCAGATAGCGGCAATGCCGGTCGGTTCGGTGTAGCTCCAGTTGAATCCGGCCAAGGTGGAAGACCGCGTCCCGGTGACAACCAGGCCATTGCGTGTTCCGGCCACCACCTGCTGCCCGTCCCACAACAAACATTGATAGGTCACCAGCGGAGCCGGATTGGCCCGGAGGGAATTGGCCTCGGACGACCAAACCCAATTGCCGAACAGGCTGACACCGAAACGCAATTCCCCAGGACCAGCCACCAACCGCTCGTTGCCAATGGCTAACACGGCCGTCAGCGCGTTAGTGGTGCTAATTCGGCCAGCATCCCATTGGAGCAGTTGGGTCGTGCGGCTGATCGCGTAATTGCCTGCGTCACCTACGATCATGACACCGGTGGACACCGGGGCCACGCGGTACCAATTGAAGCCCGACTTGCCGGTGTTGCGTACGGTCCAACTCAGGCCATCGACACTGCTGGCCACAAAGGCGGCATCGCCGACGGCCACGAACAGGCCCGAGGCATAAGTCACACTGGTGAGGTTGTTGGTTTTGCCCACGGAAGCGGCCGTCCATTCGACCCCATTGGTGCTCACCAGCACCGTCCCGCCGTCGCCCACGGCCACAACCCGATTGGTCGAAGCGGCCACGCTTTCCAACCACTGGGTCTTGCCCGAGATGGCCGACTGAAACACCTCCCCATCGGACCAGAGGATCGTCCCCGACTCGCCCACCACGATCGCCCGGTCCCCCAAATAGGTGGCTCCGCGCAACGCGACCGAAGTTCCAGTTTTCACCCGACGCCAGTCCGGCAGAGCGTCCGCCACCCACAGTGCGCCGCGATCTCCCACGGCGAGGTACAAGCGATTGGTGCGCCACGCCAAATCGGTGATGGAATTGCCGAAGGGAACGGGGTTGGACCAGCGCCAGGTCAAATTGGTGCCTTGGGCGTTGGCCTTGGGCGATCCAACCATGGCTCCCAGCAGGATCAGCAAGAAACGATGCCAGGACCACCACTGACCCGTTGGCCCAAAGGCGCAAGCCTCCTTGCAGCTGCGAACGAGGGTGTTCACTGGATTTCTATACGCGCTGGGGAGCCGGTGTGCAATGCGCTCCAATCAATTTCAGGCATCCGCCACAGACACTTGGTCCGGCGGCGGGAAATGCACAACAAAGGTCGATCCGGTCGATCCGGTGGACTCCAGTGAGACGTCACCGCCGATGCTCAAAGCCAGTTGTCGGGTGATGGCCAAGCCTAAGCCGCTGCCGCCCGGCTTGGTGGACACCGTGGGCTCGAAGAGGTGTTCCCGCACAGACGGCGCGATCCCCGTTCCGGCATCGGTGACGCGCACCATCAAACTGCCATCGGAGCCATCGGCCGAGGCAATCCGCACCTCAGAATGATCCGGCGCCGCCTCCAGCGCGTTGCTGACCAAATTCTCGACCACCAGCAGAAGGATGTTGGCCTCCCGGTTGTGAAGCCGACGATGGGAATGGCTGTGCAAAACGCTCCGCACTCCCCGCGCCTGAGCCGCCGGATCTAGCCGCTGCAAGACCCGGGGCAGCAGTTCACTCATCGCTATCTCAAACTCGGAGACGCCACCGGAGTCCCGAAGAACACGCACCACTCCATCGATGAGGGCTCGCATGCGGCGGAGAGTGACCAGGGCTTCAGCTCGATCATCCGCCGCCACGGGCTGATCTCCGATGCTGGCCAGAAAACCTTGAAGGCCCGCCAAAGGATTGCGCAGCCCGTGCACCAAGTGAGAAGCCACAGCACCCATCGCCCCGGTCTTGGTGGCCACCATTAACTCCCGATTGGCCCGAGCCAAACCCTCGCTGCGTTCGAGCAAGACCTGGTTCGTGCGGGCCAACCGCGAAAAGGCGATCGTGATGGCCACGGCCAAGGCGCTGCCGGAGAGCAGTAAGGTCACAAACCCTTGGCGCCAGAGACTGCGATCGAGTTGGGCATACTCCTCCAACAGTCCAGAACCGGCCACCTCCACACCCAAAATGCCGGCCAGCGACGGGGCCGTGGAATCCGGGAGAGGGATGTGCATCCGTAGGACGGCCGAGTTTCCATCGGCTTGGACTCGAAATTCCGGAAGCACTTCTCCCGCAGTCAAGCGCTCCAACTGCGAGGTATCCGGCTGCGGAACAGACTCCTCACCATAAATCCTTGAGGGCAAT
>JAPLUH010000461.1 GCA_026397675.1 Verrucomicrobiota bacterium | reverse complement strand
GTGCAGTCCTGGCCCGCGTTGTAGTAGCCGAACGTGCGCACGCCTTCCACGACGCTCTGGTTGAGACCTAGGGGATGGCCTAAGGCGATGACCGATGCCCCCTGAGGCAGGCTGTCGCTGTCTCCCAAAGGCAAGGCGTTCAGCCCGGTGGCCCGAACCCTAAGGATGGCTAGATCATGCGGCCGATCCCAGGCGTGGATGCCAATGACCTCCGGAGTGCTGCCGTCGGCCAGGCGTACCTGCACCGATCTCCCTTCGCCGATGACGTGCAAGCTGGTGGCGATGAGTCCCTCCGCATCGATGATAAACCCGGTACCGACGCCCTCCTGGGTGCCGTCACGGCCTCGACCGTCAATCCGGACAATGGCCGTGCGGGTTTTGTCCACCAATTGGGCCGTCGTGCGGGCCGTTGGTTCCGCAGGAGGCTTGGCGCTGCGGGCGGGCGATTTACCAACGGGCTTCTGCGGCGGCGACTTGGGGTTCAGCGACGCAGCCTCTGCCGAGGCTAGTCCCAGAAGGCAGAGGAAGAGCAGGGTGGAGCGCACGCGCGCAGTTTACTGCTTTTCGGGACGGATGCGAGCGCTCGAGAGAAACCGCTGAAATCCACCACCCAGGAGTTCGGTCACATCGCGTTGGATCTCCGGATCGGTGACTTCCCAGCCCGCCGCAGCGGTTGCTGTGTATTTTTCAGCCAAAACCTCGGCGAGGATTGCCCGAGAGTGTTGCCACTTGTAGAGCACCTGATCGAGGACGCTGGCGTCGGAATGCTGCGGCGTGAAGGAGGTCCCTAACAGCTCCAGGCGCATCGTGGTGATTTCGCGGATGAGTTGGGGGGTGTTGGTAAACCACCAGCAGCCGAAGGGATGAAGGTTTGAAAATTTGCGGGCCAAGACGACGAGCTCGTGTTGGTTCTCACGCGCGAGGCAGGTCACCACAAAGCGGTTTTCTGGATGCGCGGCACAGAGGGCCTGAAGGGCATTCAAATCGGCCAGGCCCACTCCATCTCCAGCCATCCGAAGACGGGGGTTCACGGCCCGTTTCACTCCCATCATTAACGCAAAGGCCTGTCCCTGATCGCGGCAATGCGGCAAGACGGCCCCTTCAATTAATCGGGCGATTTCGGTGTCGGCGGGCCAGGCGAAGGACGGAGGTAGCGACACCATGCAGTAGCGGCTGTCGATCCGAGCCGTCCAATCGGCCAGAAATCGGCGCACCTCGCCGAGGGTCTGAGGGGTGATTTCGCGTGAAACGGAGTAGCCTTGTTCTCGGAGCCAAACGGAGGTCTCTGGCCAGGCGACGAGGAGCGGATCGATGCGTAGGGCTGCGACAAAGCGGGGATCTCGGGCGAAACCACGGTCCCAGGTGGGGCGTTCGATGGGATCGAACGGAGAGTTCGTCATGCACACCGATGCCAGATTGGCGGTCTCTAGGACTCGGTTCATGAACTGGTCGGGCTTTTGGGCAGCATACCAACTGCGCAGGCTCGACAGGTCGTTTTTGCGGGCGTCGATGCCGAGCAATTGGAGTGTGGTGAGGACTCCGCGGCAGGCTTCCGAGATGGGGGAATGTTCGGTGAAGAGCGCCTCCCAGACGTAGGCGGCCTGTTCTTGTTTGGAAGCACTCCAGAAACGTTCGAGGGGGAGCGCCATTTGCCGAGAGGCCTCGCTCACGAGGTAGTGGTACACCAGCAATTCGTCGATGCCCCACAGCAGCATCTCGCCCTGCGCGGGGTCGTAGAGATGAGTGTGGATGTCATGGACCGGGGTGGCCTGGACGATGCGGGATACCCGCGTTTGGAGCGATTCAGCCATGGACGTGGGACGATCAAAGTGTAGGCGGCTGGGTTATGGCAACCTCGGATCCGACTTGGGGTGAGCTAGCGATGGAAGGGAGGTTCGGGGTGTTTGGGTTGTGGGTCGGGGATCAGGGGGGCAGGAGGGCTGTGGAGGTTGGGTGTGGGTTGTTGTGGGTTAGATGGTGTGTTGGCGGTGAGCTCTGCGGACCGAGCCTGCACTCGCAGGGAAGCTCGGGGGAGGATAGGGCTTTCGCGCGTTGCGCGAGGGGTGGTGGTGTTCGCTTCCAATGCTCG
>JAPLUH010000024.1 GCA_026397675.1 Verrucomicrobiota bacterium | reverse complement strand
ACCGGGGGCCCGCCCACCGGATGGTACACATCGAGTTTGCAGCGTTCCCGGGCATAGACGTCGGGCTCGGAGTCCGGACGGTCGGACAGTCCGGCCTCGGTCTTATAAGTGAGCTGTGTGGACGATGAGGCCAGACTCGCGGCAGGAGGCCTGACAGAGACGCTGTGGGGGGCCGCGGAGTCGGCGGTTGGGTCTGCGGTTCGACCCAAGGTCGGTGCCGCGGTCTGGGCCATCGCACCGAGACCAACGCACCCCAGCATGATGAGCGCGAGCCAGGCCTTCGGTGCTGCGAAACCCGTGCGCGCGGGACCGGTCGGTCGCGTCTCGCGGGCGAAGCAGCTCAGGTTCTGAAAGTTCATGGTTGGTTCGTTCGATCAGCGCGGTTTCAACTCACTTCACAGGCACTTCCACCGTGTCCACCGACAGGCGCCAGTCAGCGAAGGCGGGAGCGGTTTGAAGGATCACAACGGTAGCGAAGGTGAACCCATTGCCCTGCCCGTACACGCTGTCGGGTGAGACATTGAGGGTCCACACCGATCCTTCCGGAATGGGCCGCGAGGCTCCGGTTTCCAAGGTCGACGCCTCGAACCGGTCGCCCGCCGGTTCGGCTGTCTCCTGCCAGTGACGGAAAGCCCCCCGGCTGGCCATGAGTCGGCGCATGATGGGATTAGGCACACCCGAATGCTGGTGCGCTCGGATCACGCCGTGCACCCGAGTCGTTGGCGCGCTCTGGGTATGCAAGATGTGCGTGACCGCGGCTTTCCCGTAAATGCTGGCCCGCTCCGGGTTGTTGGCAAACGCGGTCTCGCCCGAGAACACCGTGAAGTCATTCCACATGAACCCGATCACCGAAGGGCTGATGGGCGATTGCGGACGAAAATCTCGAAACCACTTAGCCGCTTCGGCACCGGCAGCCGGATCAGTCGTTGCCCACCCAGGCTTGTCGGCCAAATAGGCCTGCTGCTTCAACTCCACGATGCGCTGGAAGGCATTGGTCCGTTCCGACTGGAGCAACGGCCTCGGATCGAATCCGGGTTCCACGCCGCCATGGCACAATTGCACGACAGCGTCGCCCGTTCCCAAATACACCGCCACCGGTAGGAAATCATGAAACCGCACCACCTTGGCCGCGTCGAAGTCCACCCCGTACTTGGCCTGTCCCTCGGCCAAAAAACCATACCGGGACACGAGCGAAATATCCTCGTGGTTGCCCCGGATGAGCAGCACCCGACCCGGGTTGGCCAACTGCAATCGCAGAAGCGTGTAAATCACTTCCACGCCGTACACACCCCGGTCGGTGTAGTCTCCCAAAAAGGCCATATAAAACCGCGGATCGGTGATTTGAAACCCCTTGAGCAACCCGCGCTCTTGAAGGCGGCCGAGTACCGCCAGCAGCGAGTGGATGTCTCCGTGGAGATCGCCTTGCAACAGCACCTGGGAACCCGGCGGCACCAGGCGCTTTTGGACAAACGGCTCGAACGTCGTGCGCGGGGTGCTATGCCAACTGCGGCCCACGTCGAAGAATCCCGGACTCGGAGACTCTCCCACCCAGGCTCCCGATTGGCTCAACGGTCCATTGGTAGCCCCCGCAAAATACGCATCAAGAATGGCCGACACCGACTCAAACCGAGGCAACGGCAGCAACGCCCGCGGAGGCAAGCGCCCCCCGAGGACACGGTTCTTGGGCAAGCGGGCGCACGCCTCGCGCCAGGCCTCAAAATCAGGACCCGTTTCGGCGGATGCGATCGAAGACGAACCCAGCAGGGTCCCCACCGCCCATACCGAAAGTATCAGCTTCAAGCGCAGCGCCCCAAGGCGGGTTACCTGACACAAGGCCCCACAAAGCCGCAGGAGTAGCACCCGTCGCACGAGTCGGGCCGGAAGCTCGCTGGCCGAGTCGTCAATCCACATAGGCAAATTCATTCAAATTGATCAGGGCCCGGCACAGCTCAGGCAGACTCCGCCGGCGCAGAAGCCTCAGGCACGCCTCGCGTTCATCGGGTTTCGGTTCGCGTTGCAGGGTGATGCGAAAGACGTGTCGCACCTGGGCCTCGGGGCCGTCTCCAGCCTCCTGACGCACCCGTTTGGCCAGATCTTGGGAGGCCTCCACAGCCAGTGGTGAATGCAGCAGGGACAACGCTTGGGGCGCGACTATCGAACCCGTCCGACGGGCGCAGGAGGTGGAGTTTTCGGGCAAGTCGAAGGTCTCCATGAACGGCACCCGCACGGTGCGCTTCTGGACCAAAAACACGCTACGAACCGACTGCCGCTCTCGGGGTGACGGATACCAACCCTTGGTTCGGGTGGCGTTGTCATCCAGGAAGGCCGGATTGGCCTGAAGGATCTCGGCCGGCAAATCCGGCCACACGGGGCTGCCACCACTCACCAGTTGCAACGAGCCAGCGGTAGCCAGCAGCGCGTCGCGCAACTGCTCGGCCGACAAGCGTCGCGGACTGCGGCGGAAACTTAAGGATTCTGACAATGAACCCGGATCAACGACCGCCTGTCGGTAAGCCGCACTGAGCAGCAATGTCCGATGCAAATGCTTCACCGACCACCCGCCGCGCACGAACTCCGCGGCCAGCCAGTCCAGAAGTTCCGGGTGGCTAGGACGGCTTCCGGCCAGGCCGAAGTCATTGGGAGTATCCACTAACCCCTGACCGAAGTGCTGTTGCCACAGACGGTTCACGAAAACTCGCGCGGTGAGTGGGTTTTGCGGTGACGCGATCCATTGGGCCAACGCCAAGCGACGACCCAGTGTCTTCGGGTTGGCAGGCTTGGGAATCACCGCTGGATTGGGGTCGAGGATCGAAAGAAATCCGGGCACCACCGGTTGGCCCGGCCTTTTGTGGTCTCCCAACACCAGAATCCGCG
>JAPLUH010000544.1 GCA_026397675.1 Verrucomicrobiota bacterium | reverse complement strand
AATCCCTAAGAAATTGACGACGTGACGGGGAGTTCATGAGTTCAACGGTGGTCCGACACCGCGACCTCCGGCAAGTCGGATTCGCCCGGCTGAGAGTAAACAGATTTTGCACAGGCCCCGCCGCCGCACGGTTTCCAGGGTTGGCGGCGCGGGCAGGAACAGGCAGGCTCATCTACGTCTTCCTAGTCATCCGATGGCCTCCACTGTTGCACCTCACGCTCCGTCTTGGCGCCGCCTCCTGCAAACCGCAGGTCCGTTGCTAGGTTTGGTCTTTGTCTTGGGACTGCTGGCACTCAGTGAAGAGGCCCGCCCCACCCTCTTCACGGGCCGCAATGCGGCGATTGTCCTCACCCAAACCGTCATCGTGGCCTTGGGCTCCATTGGCATGACGATGATCATCGTCAGTGGTGGCATCGATCTCAGCGTTGGAGCCGCGGTCGCCTTCAGTTCTGTCGTTGGAGCCAAGATGCTGACCGCTGGCCACAATTCCTGGATGGCGGCAGCGGCTGTCATGGGCACTGGGGCGCTCATCGGCGCAGCCAATGGAGGACTCATCGCCGGAATGCGCCTTTCTCCCTTCATCATTACTCTCGGAATGATGGGAGTGGTGCGTGGGGGCGCCAAATGGATCAGCGGCAAGCAGGCAGTCTACAACCCCGAAGCCAGCGGTCTCAACTCCTTGATGGAGCGGACCAACCCGCAGGGCTTCCTACCGCTTCCTCCCGGCGTTTGGATCACCTTGGGCCTCGCGGTCATCGCGAGCTTCATTATGCGCCGCAGCGTTTTTGGTCGCCATGTCTACGCCATCGGGTCCAGCGAACCGGCCGCTCGCTTGTGTGGCGTCCGCGTGCAACGGGTTAAATTATTGCTCTACACACTGGCAGGAGCCTTCTTCGGATTGGCCGGATTAATGCAGCAATCTCGACTCACCCAGGGGGATCCGACGGTGGCCGTCGGCCTCGAATTAGACATCATCGCTGCCGTCGTGATCGGCGGAGCCAGCCTCAACGGCGGCATCGGTGGCATCGGCGGCTCGCTCATGGGAGCCCTCCTCATGGCGGTTCTGCGCAATGGTACCAACCAACTCGGCTGGGATTCCTACATTCAGGAAATCATCATCGGTGCGGTGATTGTCATGGCCGTGGGCCTAGACAAATGGCGCCAGGGTCGCACGCACTGACGTCCGACGCCCCTCCACGATGGGCGACCCTTTTTTGAACAACGCAGGTCCGGTACGTTCGGCCACTCTGGCACGAGTAAACTCTTCGATTTTGAGGCATTCTCGGTTTGAATGGCTCGTACATGGACAAGCGGTTCTACATCACCACGGCGATTGATTATGTGAACGGGGCTCCCCACCTGGGGCACGCCTACGAAAAGGTGGTGGCCGACGTCATCGCTCGGGCTCGACGGAGCCTGGGACAGTCTGTGTTCTTCCTGACGGGCTTGGACGAACATGGCCAGAAGGTCCAGCAAGCGGCCCTCGATTTGGGCCAATCGCCTCAAGCCTACTGCGATAGCCTCGCCGTCCAGTGGAGTTCCTTCGTCCAGTCCCTCGGCTTGAGTCACGATGACTTCGTCCGTACCACCGATGCCCGTCACCAGCGCATCGTGGTGGCGTTGCTCAACCGGCTCCACGCAACGGGTTACTTCTACAAGTCGGCCTACCGGGGATTTTATTCGGTGAAGGAGGAAACGTTCCTCACCGAAAAAGACCGCAATCCCGACGGTTCTTGGGATCCGCAATGGGGTGTTGTGCAGGAACTGGTTGAAGAGAACTGGTACTTCAAGCTGGGTGAGCACCAAGCATGGTTGGTCGAGTACATAGAAAAGAATCCCGAGTTCGTACAACCCACCAACCGGCGCAACGAGGTCTTAGGTTTTCTGCGTTCCCAGAAGCTCGAAGACCTCTGCATCTCCCGTCCGTCATCCCGACTCTCCTGGGGAATCCCCCTGCCCTTCGATCCTGGCTACGTGACTTACGTCTGGTTCGATGCGCTGGTGAACTATTTTTCTATCCCAGCCGCCTTGGGCGACCCCGCGGCGCTCGCGCCCCTCGGCAGCCCAGCGCCGACCGGTTCGAGTTTGTCTGTTTGGCCCGCAGACATTCATTTGATCGGCAAGGACATCCTTAAGTTCCACGCCGTTTACTGGCCGATCATGCTTCACGCTCTCGGAGCCCCATTGCCCAAGACCATTCTTGTCCACGGTTGGTGGCAGAAAGACGGTGCCAAGCTGAGCAAGAGCACGGGGAACGTGGTGGATCCCCTGGCCATCATCGGCGAATGGGGGTTAGACGCCTTCCGCTACTACGTCGTTCGTGAATTGGGCATTGGCCCCGACGGCAACTGGACCGACGACGGGTTCCGCGTCCGCTACAACTCGGAATTGGCCAATGGACTGGGCAACCTGCTCAACCGGGCAGTCAACATGCTCAACAAGCTGGGAATTGGTGAACCGGGCCAACCTGTTTGTCGAAGAAACCAAACCCTTCCACCTAGCCAAAGATCCAGCCCAGTCCGAGCTATTAGATTCGGTGCTCTACAATCTGGTGGAGTCGTGCCGAATTCTGGCCGTGCTGGTACAACCGGTGATGCCGGCGACTGCTGATAAAATCTTCGCCCAACTCAAGGTCTGTGGAGAGGCCTCCGATTGGAAGCAATCCGCCTGGGGTGGTCTGGCTCAAGGGCACCAGGTTGGCGCGCCTATCCCGCTCTTTCCCCGCAAAGATCTCGCTCCGAAATGACCTGCAAAGTTCTGCAGACTCACTAGAAGCGCTGCGACCGTCCCTCCGGCCAGGCATCGTCGATGGCCCAACGCTGTCAAAATGTCTGGCTAGGTCTTCCTCACCTCAACGAGTGACCGCCGAGGCGGGCGCACCATCAGGGGCCTCTGTCTGGCAGCGACCCAACCGGTCTCAGAGCTTCAGGGAACTTTCACCTTGGACAACAGCGTGCGAACGATGCTCTCCGCAGTCACTTCCTCAGCTTCCGCCTCATAGGTCAGGAGGATGCGGTGGCGCAACACGTCGAGTGCAATGTGCTTCACGTCCTCCGGTGTCACATGGTTGCGACCCTCGATGAGTGCGCAAGCCCGTGCGGCCAAGGTCAAATTGATCGTGGCCCGTGGACTGGCACCGATTCGGACCAGTCGCTTGAGTTCTGGGGCCACTCCCGAACCCGCAGCCGCCTCACGGGTCGAAATCACCAAGCGGACGATGTAGTCGCGCGCCAGCGGATCCACATGGATGGAGTTGACTAGAGTTTGATAGGCGGAGATTTCCTCCGGCTTCACCATCGAATCGATGGTGAGCTGCGGGCGGGTACTGGCCATGCGGTCGAGGATGATCAATTCCTCCTCGGCCGACGGATAACCGACCACGACCTTCAACATGAATCGATCCATCTGAGCCTCGGGCAAGGGATAGGTTCCTTCTTGCTCGATAGGATTCTGGGTCGCCAAAACGAGAAAGGGATCCGGCAATGGCCAAGTCTTGTCACCGATGGTCACCTGACGCTCTTGCATGGCCTCCAGCAATGCGGACTGCACCTTGCTCGGGGCGCGGTTAATTTCGTCAGCCAGCACGAGATTCGCGAAAATGGGTCCCTGCCGGGTCGAATAAGTCCCCTGCAATGGATCATAAATCAGCGTTCCGGTGATGTCGCCCGGCAGCAAATCAGGCGTAAATTGAATCCGCGAAAATTGACAGTCCGTGGCTCGGGCCAGAGCGCTGACGCTCGCGGTCTTGGCCAAACCCGGCAACCCTTCGAGCAAAATGTGACCACGGGCCACAAGGCCCACCAGCAACCGGTGAATCAGTTCCTGTTGTCCAACGATCACCCGACCCATCTCCAAGCGAACCCGGCCCAAATGTTCACTGGCAGCGCGGTACGGAGCGAGGGATGTAGAATCAGTGGGGGCACTCATAGCTGAATCGATGGAGCTGCAAACAATCAATGAACCAGGGTTGAAGTCCAGCTTCACACCGAACTTTCAGCCCAATAAAACAACATTGCCGCTCATCCGTAACAGAATGCTCTCGCCCTGAAAGCCGGGTCGGGTTCCTATAGGCACTGAAGCATGCACCTCGCCCGTTGGCTGATACTCTGGACCCTAGCCGCATCGGTTGCATTCACTGCCGAGCTTCCCACCGTGGAAGGAGCCTTGGGATGGATGCGTCAGGGCGATTCCACCAACGCGATCGCCACACTCGGCGCCGTGCTCAAGCAAAAGCCCGACGAAGTCCGAGCGTGGCACTTGCGAGCCCAGATCCGGGCTCTCAGTGGCGATGCGGACGGAGCGATCTCGGACTTCGGCGAGGCGATTCAGCGCAACCCAAAATCCCCTTACCTCGTTCAGGAGCGCGGAATGCTTCATTTCCGTCGCAATGACATGGAAAAGGCTCTCATCGATTTTGATCGAGCCAACGAGATAGATTCTCGGATGGCGCCACAAAATTGGCAGCGCGGCATCGCCCTCTACTACGCCGGACGCTACGCGGACGGACGCCGGCAGTTCGAACTGCACCAGACCGTCAATTCCGATGACGTGGAGAATGCCGTCTGGCACTTCCTGTGCGTGGCACGCGAAAAGAATCCGGAGACTGCACGCGCCCGATTAATTCCCATCCAGGGCGATGTGCGCGTTCCGATGAAGGAAGTTCACCTACTCTTCGCCGGATCGGCGACGCCTGCCGACGTGATGAAGGCCGCCGAGGAGACCTCGACCGATCCAAAAGCCAAACAAAAGCACCTTTTCTACGCCCGCCTCTATCTGGGCCTCTATTTCGAAGCGACCGGGGACAAGACCCGCGCCGCCGAACACATCCGCACGGCCGCCAACATGGCTCCGCGCGACGATTACATGGGCGATGTCGCCCGTGTCCACGCCCGCCGTTTGAAAGAATGAACCCTCCTCCGACCGATTCCCCTAACTCCAGCAACGGCCCGCGACGCGGCCCAGACCGGCCTGCTCGCGGACCCAAATTCGTCCAGCAACGCCGTCCTTTCAGCCCGCAGCAAAGCCCCCAGCCAGACCGTCGACCCGGCGCCGCTCGGCCCAACACCCATCCAGAGGCACGGAATCCGTCACCCAGACCGGAGGGAAGACACCCCCAGCCTCCACGAGGCGAACTGCCCGATGAGCCGGGAGGGATTCCGCCCTCCCAGATGACTCCGCTGCAATTGGCCGTTCGGATCGTCAGCCGCTCCACCCCCGAGAACCCTGCGGACATGGTCTTGCGCCAAACGCTCTACCGTCGTCGGGGTCTGTCGCCCTCCGATGCCACTTGGGTCAGTCGGGCCGTTTTTAGTTTTTTCCGATGGGAACGCTGGTTGGCCAGTGATCGCCCTCTCGAATCTCGTATCGAAGATGGCTTGCGCCTAGCGGCTCGGTTCGCTGCAGAACCCAAATCCTTCTCCAACGACGAACTGGTCCGCAATACCCTGCCCGATTGGGCGGCCCAACACCTGTCGGTCACACCCGAATTAGCTCGCTCACTTCAACGCGAACCCAGCCTCTGGATCCGAAGCCGACCCGAATCCAGTGAAGAGCTGTCTCAACGTCTTCGCGATCTCAAGCCCGGCCCCTTCCCCGACTCGTACCAGTACGCAGGCCGGGACGACCTCTTCATAGACCGAGGGTTTCAAGGCGGACAGTTCGAGATCCAGGATATTGCCTCTCAGGCCGTGGGACGCATTTGCGCACCGCGCGCCAGTGAGGTGTGGTGGGATGCCTGCGCGGGCGAAGGCGGCAAAACCCTCCACCTATCGGCACTCATGGGCGGCAAGAGCCTCATCTGGGCCAGTGACCGTGCGGCCTGGCGACTCGATCGCCTCCGCCAGCGGGCCGGCCGCGCCAAGTGCTTCAATTACCGGGCCGTGCATTGGGACGGCTCAGAACACCCTCCCACGAAGACCCGCTTCGATGGCATTCTCCTCGATGCCCCCTGTTCCGGATTGGGCACCTGGGGCCGCAATCCCCATTCTCGATGGACCACCACAGTTCAGGACATCGAGGAACTCGCGGCCATTCAGCGGAAATTGCTCCAGAACGTGGCCGACTCCCTCAAACCGGGAGGGCGATTAATTTACGCCGTTTGCACGCTGAGCCGTGCCGAAACGACCGAAATCGCCGACTGGTTCACCCAGGAGCGCAGTGATCTTGACACCCTCGCAGTGATCAACCCGTTCCAGCCCGACGAACCTCCGGTCACCCAGTTGCAATTGTTGCCTCAGGACACCGGCGGCAACGGCATGTTTATCGCCGCCTGGACGAAGCTTTGATAGGGGGAACCTCACAGCACCTCTACGACAATTCCGTGACAACTCCGCGGGGGCCCGCGGAGTTGTCCCTGTCAGACAGTCCGGCTTTTAATTAAGCCTTGAGGCCCAGGCCGAGGCTCTCGCGGCAGAAGCGGAGGCTCTTCTCCAGTTCATCGCGCTGCCGCTGCTTGTCACCGCCGTCGTACGGATCCATCGCCTGCCCGCGGCGGGCGACGGCCAAGAATCGGGCAAATTCCACGGCCGACTTCTTGGGGAAGGCCTCCCAGAACGACTCCTGGTAATACGGAAACTCCGCGGCAAATCCGCCGATGGTCTCGATATTCACCGCCACACCGGGACAAAGTTGCGCGTATCGATCGAAGTACCGATTTAAGTCCACACAGCCGCCGTCGCCCATCGCCGTCCACTGCACCTTGCACCC
>JAPLUH010000074.1 GCA_026397675.1 Verrucomicrobiota bacterium | reverse complement strand
TGGGGGCCGTAGCCGGAGTAGCCCATCGGGTTTTCGATGCAGTGCTGCCGGTTGATTCGCGTGTGCTCCACGTTGTGCCGCCAGTAGTCGGCGTAGCGGTCACGGAGTCCGCGTGGGTCGAGGCCGAGGAAGGAATAGTGTGACCAGAAGAGGGGACCGCCGGACCGGGAATCTCCCTGGTGGTTGAGCTCCAACTGCGGACCTGGAGTTTTTGGATCGGTGCTGTTCTTAATGCGCCCGCCGCGCGCCCAGCCCTCGTGGTAGGCCATCGCGGGGATGGGGTGGGTGGGTGATGCCGCGGCTAGCACATAGGCGATCAGGCATTCGTTGTAGCCCTCGATTGGAAAATTTATGGCCCACCCCCGGTCGGGTGACCAATGCCAGTAGAGGACGTTCTGTCCGCCGCGTTGGTACCAGTCCCATTCCACGCCGCGCCACAGGCGGTCGATACGTTCGGACAGGACTTGTTCCGCCGGGGAACCGTTGCGGAAGTATTGGCGCACGCAGAGGAGGCCTTGGATTAGGAAGGCGCTCTCCACCAAGTCCCCGCCATTGTCGTTGCGGCTGAAGGGTTTTACCCGGCCGGTGGGGCCTTCGAGCCAATGGGGCCAGGCACCATGGAAGCGGTCGGCCTTCTCCAGAAAACTCACGATGCGCGTCAGGCGCTCGGCCCCTTCAGTCCGCGTGATGAAGCCCCGTTCGATGCCCACCAGAAGAGCCATCACGCCGAAGCCGGTACCTCCGGAAGTGACGATGTGCGCGTCGTGGTCGGGGTAGTCGCCGTCGACGTGGACGCGTTCGCGGGCCGCTCCGGAGTGGGGTTCCGCACCGTCCCAGAAGTAGCGGAAGGTGCGCTGTTGGACTTCGCGGAGGAGGGCGCTGTCGCTCAGGCGTTTCGGGGTCGTGCGTGGTTCGCAGACCCGCGGGTTTTCGCGGAGTTCGACGCGGGACGGGCTGAGTGTCGACTCCGGGGCTGCGCTCACGGCGGGTCGGGTCGCCAACACCAGAGCCCAGAGAGTGGTCGATCGGAGCAGGACGCCTCGGAACATGGCGGGTAGGAGCTATTGAGCGACGGGGTGGGTTCGGTGGGCTTTTCTGGCCCAAGGGGCTGGCAGGAAAGGGTGGCGAAGAGTCTCAGTGGATCCTAGGGACTCCCGCCGTGGTCCTCCGATCAATGAGCCTTGGTCGGGGCCGGTTGCGACCAGTTTTCGTGGGCTTTCTTGAGTTGCTTGGCGCTGAGACCAAAGGCCTTCAGCACCCCGGTGGCCATCATGCGATTGCCTTCGGGATTCATGTGGACCCCGTCGCTCGTGAGCAGGTTGCCCTTGTGGTCGGGACCGGCCTTGGCGATGGCGGCCTGCATGTCGGCGTTCAGGTCGGCCAACCGGCACTTCTTCTTCTTGGCCAGGTCGCGCAGAAAGGCGTTGTACGCGGCGAGCTTCTGGTTGTTGGAGTTGGGCGCATCCTCGCCGATCATGGTGGACGTCAGGATCATCACCTTCACGCCAGCGGCCTGACATTTCTCCACAATTTCAGTGATGTTCTTTTTGTAAGGTTCCAGCGGGACGCCGTTGACCCCGTGCCACACGTCGTTGACCCCGCAGCTCAAGGTCATCCAGTCGGGTTTCTTGCTCAGGACGTCGTGATCGAGCCGCTCGAGCATCTGGTTGGACTTGTGACCGCTGATGCCCGCCGGGATGGAACTCACCCGAATGCCGTTGGCCTCGAGGCCTCGGATCACCAGCGTCACATAGCCCTGGGGCTCGGCGCCGGCCTGGGTGATCGAATCTCCCATAAAGCCAATCTTCTGGCCGTTCTTGAGGGGGATGCTCGCCGCCTCGACGGGTGCGGTGATCACGGTCATCGAAAGCAGGAGGGCCGACATGAGTGTGGCGACCGTTCCCGGAACGCCGTGGCAGAATGGAATGTTCATGGAGACCTGCAAGGTGCCCGGGGCCGCGTCAGGGGTCACGACGGTTTTGCTTCGGGTTTAGTCGGAACCAGGGCGGATTCATCTGCATTTGGGTAGGCGGACGAATCGGCCGGGTTTCCGGTCGATTGCAGCATCTGAGGTTCGGCGGCGTGCCGGATGAGCTTGGTGAAGCCCTTTGCCGGCGTCTGACACGCTCCTCTCTGCGGGTTTTAACCTCTTTCTGCTAG
>JAPLUH010000335.1 GCA_026397675.1 Verrucomicrobiota bacterium | reverse complement strand
CGCAGCAAGGTCAACCGACCAATGTCGGCGGCCGAATACAAGCGCTGTTTCCCCTCCGAACGGGTTGGTTGGACGGTCTGATACCGCTTCTCCCACGCACGAATAACATGGGGGCTCAACCCCGTTTGCCGAGCAACAGTTTTGATCGAATGCTTTACCAAGACCTCGCTCATCTGGACAAACCGTTAACCCATAGTTGCACAGAATCAAGACAATGAGCGCTGCAAACCAAAAGTTTGTTTTTCCCGGGCTCAAAAGTGGGACAAAAACGAACCAAAACCTTCCCCAGCAAAGACTAAATTGACTTTTACTTAGACAATTGTGCATCAAATTGTTGACAACCTGCGCTCAGTCCGTCAGTTTCTTCGAGTCGGTTGGTGGATCCCTCAACTAGCTCAAAACAGTCACTGATCCCATTCCTCCCTCGATGAAGCCGTCAAAAAAAATTCTCAAGAAGGCTGCAGTTCGATCTAAGGCCTCCGTCACCGGGAAGCGTCCGTCGCTCACTTCCACGACCCCTTCGGCCTCAAAACCGTCATCAGTGCGGTCCAAAGAACCGGTGAAGCTCAAAACCCTGAGGCCCAAAATCCTGAGATCCAAAGTCCGGATTAAATCGCTGAAGGTGGTTTCTGCTTTGACTGACGGAGCTAAGAAAACTCCGTCACGCCTGTCCAAAGCCAAGGCTGTTGTGGGCACTTTCCCGGGAAGACCCGGCCTCCAAATGGTCGATGGTATTCCGGTGTTGCAGAGCCCTCCTGAACCCGTCCGCGACGTCTACGAATCGAAGAGCGCACTCAATTTGTACATGCGTGAGGCGGTTGAGGTTCCGCTGCTCACGGTGGCCGAGGAAAACGCCCTCGCCGCACGCATCAAACAAGGGGATTCGGTCGCCCGAGAGCACATGATCCGAGCCAACCTCCGGTTGGTGGTGAAAATAGCCAAGGACTATGATGGTTTGGGACTGCCTCTTTTGGACCTGATCAACGAAGGCAATATAGGGCTCATGAAGGGCGTGGAGCGCTTCGATCCCTCCAAAGGTGGCAAGCTCTCCACCTACAGCTCCTGGTGGATTAAGCAATCCATCAAGAGGGCCTTGGCCAACCAGTCCAAGACCATCCGACTGCCAGTCCATTTAGTGGACAAGATTTCCAAGATGCGCCGTGTGGCCATGGAGCTGCAGGAACTCTTCGGCCGCGAGGCGACCGACGAAGAGATCGCTGACGAGATGGACGCCCCGCTGCGGAAAGTTACTCTCTGGCGTCGAGCCTCTTTACGGACCAGTTCGCTCGACGAATCCTTAGGCGACGAAGATTCCAGCAAGCTGGGTGACGTGGTGGCAGACGAATCCTGCCAGACTCCCTACGAAAACCTGGAAAGCCGCACCACTCATAGCCTGCTGCAAAGCACCCTTCATATCCTAGACTTCCGCGAGATGACCATTTTGCGCGAACGGTTTGCCCTCGACGGGGGTAAGGAGAAAACCCTCGACGAAATCGGGCAAAAGTTCGGTGTCACCCGCGAGCGCATTCGTCAGCTGCAAAACATCGCCTTGGCCAAGCTCCGTAAGAAAATCGAGGCGTTCGAGGCGGTTCGAACCCCCATCGAGGCCGGCGACGGTGTGAGCTGAGTCTCAATTCATCCGGAGCCGAACATTCGACTCCCCTCATTCCCCAAGACCCCCAAGGCTCCGCCAGACCAGCGACGACAGGTTTTAGCGGAGCGTGTGATCTGCAATGCATTAAAGGATTGGGATCACACTTGTGGCAGCACGCGGGCAGAGCGACCGAAGGTCCTTGGGAACTTCGGTCGTTTTGCACTTCAACCCTCGAGAATCGCCACAGCCGAGGCGTATTGAGCGGTGTGGGTCAAGTTGAGGTGAATGATTTTCGCTAACCGGCGCTCCATCAATTGAGCCCCCGCTCCCTGCAGTCGGACTTGAGTGCTGCCGCTCTCCAAACGGATCACCTCGATGTCCAACCACCCGAGCTCCGTTCCGATGCCTGTCCCGAAGGCCTTGCTCACGGCCTCCTTGGCGGCGAACCGGGCCGCCACATGAGTGGAAGGATCGGTGTGACTGAAACAATAGTCGTACTCGGCCGGACACAGGATTCGACGGGCAAATCGCTCACCCAGACGTTCTAGCGAATCCCGGATGCGGCCAACCTCCACCAAGTCGATTCCCACACCCAGGATCATGGCGCCGAAAGAGTCTGAGGCTTGCCCCCGTAACCCTCCATGGCCTGAAGGATTTCCTGCACCGCCTTCTCTAGGCCGACGAAGATCGCACGACTGATGATGGAGTGGCCGATGTTCAACTCTTCGAGATGGGGCACCACATGCAGCAGTGGCAGGTTTTCCCGATTAAGTCCGTGCCCGGCATTGACCCGCAGACCCACTTGATAGCCCCGCTCGGCGGCCGCAACCAAGCGCTCCAACTCCCGGTTCCGCTCGGCTTTTTGATGAAACACCTCGGCGTAGGCTCCGGTGTGTAATTCGATGAATTGCGCACCCACCCGGGCGGATGCCTCGATTTGGGCCAAATCCGGATCCACAAAAAGACTCACCTCGATACCGGATTCCTTCATCAGACGAATGGTCTCCTTCAGTGAGGCTTCGTGACCCACAACATCCAGCCCACCTTCCGTGGAGATTTCCTCCCGCTTCTCCGGCACCAGGCAAACGATGTCGGGTCGAACCGCCAGAGCGATCTCAACGATCTCCGGGGCATTGGCCATCTCGAAATTAAGACGGGTGCGGATGGCCTTTCTCAACGCCACGATGTCCCGGTCGATGATATGTCGGCGATCTTCCCGCAGGTGAGCCGTGATCCCATGGGCACCAGCCTGCTCGCACAGAAGCGCCGCAGCGATGGGATCGGGCTCTCCCCGTTCCATGCCGCGGTACCGGGCCTGACGGAGGGTGGCGACGTGGTCGATGTTGACGCCGAGTTTCAGCATGTGGGGTCAGGGTTTAGCAACAGGCTTGGGGGCAGGAGGAATCTTCGCGGACGGCGTCTGGGGCAGCCCCATCGGGGGCGGCGGAGTCAGACGGGGGGCCTTGGGCTTACGGGGCGTGGCCGGATCCAGCCATCGGCCTAAGAGAACCCATTCCATAGCGCTCAAACCCGCCGGAGCCTTGCGAGTCCAAGTGAACACCCCGGGGCCCGACTGGCGGACCTGGGTCACGGTGTTGTCCACCTTAGCCAGGGTGTCGGTCAGCCAGAGATTGGCCAGACCATCCCCAGGAGCCGGATTAAGTCCTAACGAAAGATCACGGTTCTGAAGGTTGGCCCACCAGTGGACGAAGTTCTCGGAAGTAATCTCCCAGTCATAGACCACCAAACCCGGTTGCTGGAGCTGTTGGAGCAATTCCTTAGGCACCGGTTGAACCGAACGCTGCCGTGGAACCATGCTAAAACCGAGAAAGCCGGGCTTCTGATTCTCCGTTCCGCTGAGCATCGGAACGACAAACGGGGCACTGCTGAGTGCGAGGATTTGCTTCTCGGCATCGTACATCACCAGGCCATCCAGCTTGCCCGGTTCAGCATTGGTGGAATACCGGCGGCTCAATTCCGCATTAGCCGCCTTGAGCACCGAAGCCGAGTCCTTCACATGAACTACGGCATAGCTCTGGAAGGGCGACTCGGCTTGGGCCCAGAGATACATCTGGCCCATTTCCTGACCCTGAAGGTAGGTCTCCAGACCGAGCAGGCTCAACACCTGGGGTGCGACACCCCGGATGGCAGTCAGCGAGACCAATGGATCATAAATTAAATTAGTCGGGTACTGCCAGTCACGCAGAGGCAGTTCGCTCAGTCCGGGCTGCTTCAACGTTCCGGACCACACCACTGACCCGTTGGTCGCGATCGCAGTAGCCTGGAGTCCTGGCCAAGCACCCGGCGCCTTCTGGAAATCCAGCAACCGTGAGGCATTGGATGCTGTCGCAAGAACCTGAGAACGAAATGCTTTGGCCCGCGGTGAATCCGAAGGGCTGACAGCAAAGAGCCACCCTTTTTCCGCGCTCACCCAAGCCCCGGACGCCTTGGTGCCCAGGAGTTTCACCAAGGCCGGATAACGGTCATTCCAAATGGGGGCTCGCTCGGCGGTGATCCGAACAGCCACGAAGACTTCCTTTGATCCATCACCCCGACGCCACACCTCGCCAGCCGACTCGTGGGCCAGCAAGTCGGCGATCAGGGGCTGCCCTTGCGTCACAACGGTGTCAGTGGTGGTGGTTTCCGACAGCCAATCCAATGCCGCGCGAGTGGCTTTCGAACGCAGGCGATCGGTCAATGCCGGAGCGTTGCTGTGGGAGAAGAAGGCCCGCAAGGCCAAGGCCCCGGTCTGGCTGCGCAGACCATCGGCTCCGACGAAATGCCATCGGGTAGCCAATTCGGGGGCTGGCTCCTTGCATCCGGAAAGGAGCGCCAGCAGCGCAACGGCCAGCAGCACAAAAATCGAGCGACGATTCATAGTCAGGACGGCTTGGTTGCCAGAGAACTCACCCCGAAGCAATGCGCCTTTGCGATCCCGGTCTCTCCAGCGCACCTTTGCCACCGAAATGGGCGATGAATGGTACTGGCTGGATTCCTCAACGGGAGACGCTCCCGCCAACATGGCCTGGGACGAAGCGCTGCTGGAGGCCGCCGCAGAGCTCGGTCGTCCGGTGCTGCGCACCTATGCCTGGGCGACCCCCGCGGCCACCTTCGGCTACTTCCAACGGCACGCCGATATTGCCGCTTGGACTCCACTCCGCCCACTCATCCGTCGACCTACTGGAGGCGGCCTGGTTTCCCATGCAGCGGACTGGACCTACGCGATCGTCGTTCCTCCACGGCACCCGTGGTATTCGCTCTCGGCGGTCGAGAGCTACCGTCGTGCGCACTCCTGGCTCCAACGGGCCTTCGCCCACTGTGGCGTCGAAACTGTTTTAGCTCCCTGCTGCAATCCGGCGGGTCCGGGACAGTGCTTCGTGGGTGCAGAGCGGGAAGACCTGCTACTTCAGGGCCGCAAGATCGCCGGGGCCGCCCAGCGCAGAAACAAACTAGGCCTGCTGATCCAGGGCAGCATCCAACCAACCCCACTCGATCTCTCACGAACCCGCTGGGAAGAGGCAATGCTTCGGACCGCAGAAGAAGATTGGGGAGTTCGATGGGATCACTGGCCCGCCCCCTCCAACACACTGGCACGACGGGTCGAAGAACTCCGGTCGCGCTATGCCTCGATCGATTACAACGAACGCCGTTGAGGCTCGGTGCTGCGACCCCTCGGGAAGTTCAAGCATCGGCCCGACGA
>JAPLUH010000265.1 GCA_026397675.1 Verrucomicrobiota bacterium | reverse complement strand
CGAAAAACGCTCCGTCGGATACGCGTCCACATGAAAGTCCACCTTCTGGCCAATGCGCACCTGGCCCAGGAACCGTTCCGGCAGACTCAGTTCCACCTTCATCACTGAAAGATCCACTAGAGTAGTGAGCGGCGTGTTGCGGGAGATGACTTGGCCCGGGCTAATTTGCCGAGCCCCGGTGGTGCCCGAAAAGGGGGCCACGATGCGGGCGTCTTTGAGCAACCGTCGGCGCAGCTCGACGGCACTCTGGTTGACCTGAAAGGTCGCCGATGCCTGATCGAACTCCTGCTGAGCAATCAGCTTGCCCCGGAACATCTGCTGGGCCCGCTCAAAATTGGCCCGACTCAGCTCCAGCGAAGCCTCGGATTCCTGCAGGGCTGCCTGGAACTTCGTATGATCAAGAGCCAGCAAGAGCGCACCCGCCTCGACGGACTGTCCTTCAGAGAAGGCAATGGTCTGCACCACGCCATCGGTTTCGGATTTGATTTCCACCGACTCGTTGGGTGTCACGGTTCCCACCAACGAGACCACCTCGGCCACGGGCTGCAGACGAGCCTCCACCGCCACCACCTGAAAGACCATGCCGCCAGCCCCCTTGGCCGCAACCGCACCGGGCGTGGTAACCGGCTTGCAGCCGCTGGCGATCCAACCGCTCACCAAGGCCAAGACAGTGTTGGAGATCAGGGGTTGAACGAAGCGCTTCATGCAGAGAGCCAGAAGGTTGCCCGGGTGTGGGAATCCCGCGCCAGATCAAAGTCGGACCGACTCTGTAGGACTCAGGCTTCTAGAGTTTGTCCGGCGACGCCTCACCACGCCTCCAGATAACCCAAATAACCTCAGACCTTGCTCCGAAACGGCCCGCGAGTTCCGGTCAAAGCCTTTGACGCTGGGGGTGGGGTTACTTAGCTTGCCGGCTCTTTAACTTGAGACACCCATGATCGGTCTGATTTTCCGTAAGATATTCGGGTCCCGCAATGACCGTGAGGTCAAGCGCCTCCGTCCGCTCGTTGCCCGGATCAACCAGATCGAGCAGGAACTCCAATCGCAGCCGGAGTCGGTGCTTCGCGAGAAGACCGCCGCTTGGAAAGCCCGGCTGTCGACCATCCAGGACAACGATGAGCTGAAGCGTGAGCTCGAAGCCCTGATCCCCGAAGCCTTCGCCGTCGTCAAAAACGCCTGCCGCCGTCTTTGCGGTACCGATGTCGAGGTCCGCGGACATCCCATCCGCTGGGAGATGGTGCCCTTCGACGTGCAGCTCATTGGCGGCATGGGGCTGCATCTGGGCCGCATCGCGGAAATGGCCACCGGCGAAGGTAAGACGCTCGTCGGAACCATGCCCGTCTACCTGAACGCCCTGACTGGACGTGGCGTGCATGTAGTGACCGTCAACGACTACCTGGCGGCGCGCGACTCCGACTGGATGGGCCATGTCTACACGTTCCTCGGCCTCAGCGTCGGCTGCATTTTGCATGACCAACCGCCGTCGGTGCGTCGAGAGATGTACCAGTGCGACATCACCTACGGCACGAATGCCGAATTCGGCTTCGACTACTTGCGCGACAATGGCATGGCCACCCGCAAAGAAGAGCAGGTCCAACGAGGGCACTATTTCGCCATCGTGGACGAAGTGGACTCCATCCTCATCGACGAAGCGCGAACCCCGCTGATCATCTCGGGCCCCGCGGTCGTGTCGATGGACCAGAAGTTCGTCGAGTTCAAGCCGTCGGTCCAACGGCTGGTTCAGGCGCAGCATGAACTGTGCAACCGATTGCTCCGCGAGGCGGAGGCGCTGCTCCCTCAGCTCCGTCCTGAAGGCGGCACACCGCCCAAGAACGTCGCCGACCTCGAGCAACAAATCGGAATGTTGCTCTACCGGGTCAAGCTGGGCCAACCCCGTTGCGAAGGCCTCATGCGCCTTTTTGAAGAGCCCCGCACCCAGCAACTCGTTCAGCGCTATGAAGCTCAGTTGCTGACCGACCAGTCCAAGAAGGAGCTCTACGCCCAAAAAGAGGAGTTGTTCTTCGCCATCGAGGAGAAATCCCACGAGGCCGATCTCACGGAAAAAGGCCGGGCGCATCTCAGCCCCAATGATCCGGACGCCTTCGTGCTCCCGGACCTGCCCACGCTGTACCACCAAATCGACACTTCCCCGGACCTAGACGCCAAAGGGCGGATGGAGGCCAAAGGCTCATTGCAGGCACAGTTCGAGGAGAAGGCCGGAGTCATCCACGCGCTGAGCCAACTGCTCAAGGCCTACTGCCTTTACGAGCGGGATGTCCAATATGTGGTGCAGGACAACAAGGTGATCATCGTCGATGAGCATACGGGGCGTCTGATGAGCGGCCGGCGTTGGAGTGAGGGTTTGCACCAGGCCGTCGAGGCCAAGGAAAACGTCCAAATCGAGCGCGAGACCCAAACACTCGCCACGATCACCATCCAGAACTACTTCCGGCTCTACACCAAGCTGGCCGGCATGACGGGCACTGCGGAGACCGAAGCTCAGGAGTTTTTCGACATCTACAAGCTGGGGGTGCTGACCATCCCGACCAACCGGCCCAACATCCGCAAAGACTCCAACGACACGGTCTACAAGACCCGGCGCGAGAAATTCAACGCGGTGCTCAAGGAGCTGAAGGAATTGCACACGCAAGGTCGACCGATCTTGGTGGGAACCATTTCCGTGGAGTCGAGCGAGATGCTCAGTCGGATGCTCAAAAAGGAAGGCATCGTCCATTCGGTGCTCAACGCGAAATACCACGAGCAAGAGGCCGAAATTGTGGCTCGTGCGGGTCAGAAGGGAGCATTGACCATCGCCACCAACATGGCCGGTCGTGGCACCGACATCAAACTGGGGGCCGGGGTCGCCGAGTTGGGCGGCCTGCACGTGCTCTGCACCGAGCGCCATGAATCACGCCGCATCGACCGCCAGTTGCGCGGCCGTTGCTCGCGTCAGGGCGATCCGGGTTCCTCTCACTTCTTCATCTCGCTCGAAGACGACCTCATGCGCCTCTTCGGCTCGGAGCGCATCACCAAGGTCATGGAGCGCATGGGCCTCGAAGAAGGCCAAGAGCTCGAGCACCCGTTGCTCAACCGGTCGATCCAGACGGCGCAGAAGCGCGTCGAAGGTCATTACTTTCAGCAGCGCAAGCGCACGCTGGAGTACGACGACGTGATGAACAAGCAGCGCGAAGTCGTCTACGGCTTCCGCAACGACATTATCCGTGCCGACGATGTTCGGGATCGCCTGATGGACATCATGGAAGAGGTCGTCCTGCAGAAGGTAGAGCAGTTCACTCAGCATGATTCGGACCCGAACGATTGGGACGTCCGCGGGATGGCCGACTGGGTGAACCTGAACTTCCCGCTGGGGATGCCGGAGGAAGAAATCCTCAAAGCCGCCCGTGCGGGCAAGGTGGCTCCGGTAGAAGGGTCCATGTTCGATGGTCTCAGTGAGGCACAGTTCTCGGTGCTCAACTTCCTTTCGAAGTCCATCCGTGAGGCCTACGAGCTGAAGGTGAGCTTCGAGCGCGCTGACGCGTTGGCCAACATTGAGCGCTACACGATCCTCGATGCCATCGACCGCCTCTGGCAGGAACACCTCTACGGGATGGATTCACTGCGCAACTCCATCGGTTTGCGCGCCTACGGCCAGCGGGATCCGCTCATCGAATACAAGTCGGAAGCCTTCAAACTGTTTGACGCCTTGATGGTCAACATCAAATCGGAGATCTGCCACAACATCTTCCGCAGCGCCTCGAGTCTGATGGCCTTTGAGCAGTTCCTGCACAACCTGCCCCAGACGACCATCCACGAGACGGCCGCCCCGTTCCAAGATCCAGCCTCGGTGGCTGAGTCCAGCAACCTGGTCAGCGAGGCCAACGAGGTGTTGTCCAAGGCGCAACCGGTGCATGCGGTTCCCCGTGTGGGCCGCAACGACGTGTGCCCCTGCGGCAGCGGCAAGAAGTACAAGAAGTGCTGCGGCCAATAGGATAGGCAACGGCCGTTAAGAGCGGTGGGGGGATCCTTTTGCATGATCCCGCCTCCGCGCTGGTGCCCTGGGCTTCGGAGGCTCAACCCTAGTGGGCCTGCGGTAGCACCGTACCCCCGCTTCGGGCTGAATTCTCCGAATGAGTCCTGCAGTTCGCAGCCTGCGCTCGCTACCCATGACTCAGCGCTCGCGCGCCTGTACTCCTCGGGGCGAGTCCTCGTCGGAGCGCTGAAGCAATGCGTTGAACCTCATCCTGTTGTTGCTGAGCGCGTGGCCGCGCCCACGATCCAACCAGGGTTACAGACCATCGACCTAGCTGTGGGTCCAGGCGTCGCCAGTCCTGGTCCTGTCTCTCTTGACTGGGCCCCTTCTCTCACTGCCCGGGGCAACCCATTTTTGGTGAAAATCGGGAAAGATATCCGGTAGAATTTGGCCCAGTTGCTAGTGCAGTACGAAGTCCAGCAACACGTCTATCCCAAGCGTGTCCACAAGCCGTGCCACCGGGGAGCGATTCGGCCGGAGGAGCCCAACGGCAGCCTGAAAACCGATATCACGGCGGTGGCCGATGTGGTGGTTCAGAAGTAGCGGGAACAAACGCTGCCCTACCGTCAGCAAACCGCTGCTGGCAGCGAATCCGGCCTCATCGAGATGTTCCCGACGACCGGCGTCTGCTAGTTTAGCGTTCGAAACCGCTTCCATGGCCCTCAAAGCAACCATTCACAAAGCTCAGCTCCAGCTCTCGGATATGGATCGCAACATCTACTGCGATCATGCCGTAACCATCGCTCGGCATCCTTCCGAGACCGATGAGCGCTTGGTCGTCCGCCTTCTAGCACTGGCACTCAACGCGCCGGCCTCACCGGACGAAAGCCCGCTCGAGCTGGCCAAGGACATGTGGGAGCCCGATGAACCGAGTCTCTGGCAAAAAGATGCCACCGGGCGCGTCACCCACTGGATCGACCTCGGTCAGCCGGACGAAAAGCGATTGCTCCGAACCTCCGCCCGCGTCGAACGCCTCTCGGTCTACAACTTCCATTCCAATGCACCGGCCTGGTGGAAGGACCTAGAAAACCGGCTCACCCGCCTACGCAATTTGAGCGTCTGGCAAATCCCCTCCAAGCAGAGCCAAGGTCTCGCCGTGTTGGTACAGCGGACCATGGCGCTGCAAATCACGGTCCAAGACGGATCGGTATGGGTCAGTGACGACACCCAGTCGGTCGAAATAACCCTGCAGCGCCTTCGGGGGCCGACCGAAGACTAATCGACGGAGCCCGACCGACGAGGCCGCCGGATAAGGCAACGCTCACCCTTCGACGCTCAAGAGGGCGGTCTGGAACACAGCCCCAGATCTGCTGCCCGACCTGCCCGGCTTCCAACTCCTGCACCTCCATCCCCTCCCTGCTCACTCGCTCAGGCGCGTCGAAGACCTTGAAGTAAACGACTGCAACTCCTGCAAGGGAATGACCTGCCGTTGGACCTCCATACCGGAGGGACTCGGGAGAACCTTCGCCAAGACCGGCGGCAAACTCTCATCAAACTCCATGGTCAGAATGGCCCGTTGCAGAGGCTCTTCGGTCCAAAGCCACCATCCCGCCTGGACTTCAAACGTCTTCGTCTTCGAGGTGGCGGGACTGAGCGTGAGCCGTAGGGAGTTTTCCCCTTCCGGCACGGGAAACCGAAAGAAAACCCACGGTTTCAAGGGCAACTCTCGTACCTCCCGCAAAGTGGTTTTCGAGCCCACAAGCGTGTGTATGGCTGAAGCGGGAACCGGAATTCCGTTGAGGGTTGCCCGGCATTGAAATTGCAAATCAGAAGGCGACGGATCCTGGCACAGCACATAGAGAAACGCCTTCGTTCCTTTCGCGATGGTCACCGTTGCCGTGCCTTCAAGCTGGCTCGTGCTGTTCGTGGCGAGAGCCGTCTGGAGGCGGCCGGATTCGACAAAACTGCGCTGCGCTTCACCCGGGAAAGTCAGGGGCAGCTTCATGCTTCCCGCGCTTCCAGTGCTCTTGATCGGACGACCCGCCCATTCAATCTTGCTGGGCTTGGGCAATCCTGAAACCGGTACCGAGAGTTTTGCCCCTGGGGATCCAAAAGCCTCCCAAGAAATCCTTCTTTCCGAGCGATCTATTTCGCGAACTCGCACCCCGGCGAAGGGGAGGGATGATTTTCCGCTGGCTTCAATTTCGATGAGGATTGTTTGGTAAGGCTGCAAGTGCAGGGTGAGCAAATCGCCCTGCCGAAGAAGAGGCTGCAGCGTCTCATGATACGGGAAGACCACCGTGGCGGCATACGTCCCGTTTCCAGCGTCGCTTGGCTTCCAACCACTGGATTCATCCAACTTCACGTGCACCGTCTGGGGCTGAATGAAGGGATTGCGCAGAGCCAGGATTCCGCGCCCTCCCAGAAAATGGGCATAACCGTAGGCCTCCCCGCGGTAGGGATCGCCCAAGATCATCTCCGTTTGAGCGAGTGTCGTAGCGTTGTGCCGGGCCCACTTGATCAATCCCGCCAGGAATGGCCAATCCCGCTCGGGATTCGGGAACTTCGCCGGGTTCATGTAGAAGGTGAGCAGGCGGTTTCCACGGCCCGCCACCATCATGGCGTTGTCGTGCCAGCTATCAAAAAAACTAGCGGGATCAATGGCCAGAGTGGGGTCTAAATAAACTCCGAGGGTTTCGATGGCGGCGGGATCAAATCCAGGATTTGCGGCGATTCTTCGCCGCAATAGCGCATCGCGGATGGTAGTCGCACCATCGAACCCATTGGGAGAAGGCACCAAGGCCGGAGCGGTTCCGTCGTAGGTATCGGCATAAACCGAATCCACAAACCACAGCCACCACGGGCTGAGCCACATCCCACTCGTTGGGTCCAAATACACACCGGGCTTGGCCTTCCGCATGGCGGTGAGCATTTCAATGAAGGCATCCACATTGGCCTCGCGGGCGAAATCGCCGTCCAGATGGTGTGCGTGCAACGGGGTGTCACAACTGGCGCAGAAGCCATCCATCTTGAAGAAACCCACATCATGATTGCGGATCAAATCCGGGATGAGGCGGCTCATGGCGCGGCGATAGCCGGGATCACTCTGACAGAGGAACCAGTCGAACGTCGCATTCCGGGCATACCCCTGCTTTGCGCCCCAGGCCGCATGCTCGTACCCACTGGAGGGTGAGAGCCACAGGCCCAACTTCGTTCCCATGGGCTGCAACGCAGCCAACAGAGGTTTGAATCCATTGGGAAATCCATTGGTGTTTAGATCCCACAGGCTGTTCTTCGCATCCCAACCGTCGTCTAAGGTGAAGCTGTCAAAGGCAACCCGGTGCGGATCGAAGAGGTTTCGTTTGAACTGCCCGATCAGGTCCAAACTGTTGGCTTCCGTGGCGGGTGACACGGTGGTCCACGTGTTGTAGTCCACTTGAACTGCGGGCAACGCCGGACGGTGGCGTCCCTGGGCGATATAGGCGCGAAATCTGGAGGCAACCGCTCTGGGAGGCGCGACACCAAGAACGGCTGTCTTGCTAATGAACTTCGTTGTGATCGTCCGACCTGGCAGATGACTGAGCGTCACGAATCCAGACGCGTAGTGATTGTATCCGGCGGGAAATTCCAGACCCCAAAATGTGTCTTCGAGAAACACCGGCTTTCCAAAACCGGTCTTGCGATCCACACCCCAAACATTGTTCAACAGCTCTTCGGGAGGCCCGGTTTCCTGATCGAGACACTGGCCCTCCAACCCAATTTTCCAAACCTCGACCTGGCGCAACAGCATCGGCGCAGTGGGAGAAAACTCGAGATGACGGCGCAGGAAGGCATCGTCATCCAGCAGTTCGTAAACCACCGCCACATCGCCCGCTCCGCCCCGCAAAAGCAGGCTCAGGCGCTGGCCTCCTGGTATTTCTGTGCGCTGTACCTGATGTACTTTGAAGTCCTTGGACTGCAGCGGAGCCTGTCCTTCCCGACTCAACGAAAAGTCATCGGCGCTCAGCGTGATGATCCGATTCGAGACACGCTGGTGCAAAGTGGTTGCCGCGATTCGGTCACCCGTCTGTTGGAAGCGCAGTTCCAGGTAGTGGTTGCCGATCACCGTTGCTGCGCCCTCTCCGCGAGCGGTGCTTTCCAAAAGTGCGAACACGAGGAGTAATTGAAGGAATTGTTTCATTCGTGTTGATAAACGATTTTTTACTGAACTCCTCAGACCGCCTTGGAGAGGTGCGAAAAATGAGCAGAATTTCACAGGCTGACGCGGTACTCGATCTTCCTTCCTCACCGTCCGAGATCGTGAAGAACCTCACCTCAGACACTGAATTTGACACCGGGCTGACACCGGAGAGACGGGCCACCTCATCAGAAAAAAATTACACCAGCCGCCAATGAATCGCCGCCGTTGAAATCACGAATACAGACATGGCGAAGTCCTGGGAAGAGGACAAAGCCTTGGAAAGTTTTCGGCTAACCGGTCAGCCTCGCCCCTCTTACACCCCACCGTCGCGACCGAAGAGGTCCTTTGCCAATTTGATAAAGACTCGCATGCCTCACCTCCGATCATTGTCCGACTTGTGCGGCCGCCTGATCTCCATCGGGGGTACCGGGCTGCTGCTACTGCTGCTGTCGGCTCAGGCCGCGGAGACTCGCAAGCCTTCCGTCTCAATTCCTCTCCGACCCCTCGATTCGGCTTCCGGTTCACGGGTGAGTTTCCAACGCGATATCCGCCCGATACTGCTCGACGCCTGCGTCGAATGCCATTCCACCGAAGAACACAAGGCTGGCCTCGATGTCTCGACCGTGGATGGCCTGAAACGGGGCGGCAAAAAAGATGGTCCCGGAGTAATCCCAGGGAAACCCGATGAAAGCCCGATCGTGCGCCATATCCGCGGTTTGGCCGACGCGGCACAAATGCCCAAGGGGTCACCGGCGCTGAACGCGGAGGAACTGCATCTCATCCGACAGTGGATCGCCGCAGGGGCTCTGGATGATTCCACGGCCGCTGCCAAAACCCTTTCAGCGCCCAACCCCTCCCAACACTCTGCGCTCAACGCCGGCCGCCTTCTCGATCGTTTAATCTACGACGCGTTATCACCCCAGGAGCGTTTTGTGCAGACGCGCCGGTATCGAGTTTCCTTTCTACCCGATCAGACGTCTCCACCCGGTCCGGGAAATCCAATCGATGCCTTTATTAGTGCGAAATGGCGCGAGGCCCAACTCCCCGAGGCTGAGGTGCCACCCGCCCTCTGCGACGACTCCACCTTCGCACGCCGCGTGTATCTCGACCTCACCGGTCTCATTCCGCCCCTCCAAGAAGCTCAGGCGTTTGTTGCCGATCCCACACCCGACAAGCGAACCCTGCTCATTG
This sequence comes from Verrucomicrobiota bacterium, assembly GCA_026397675.1. Lineage (GTDB taxonomy): Bacteria > Verrucomicrobiota > Verrucomicrobiia > Limisphaerales > UBA9464 > SXXZ01. Next base: position 760 of record JAPLUH010000265.1, on the reverse strand, counting down.
AGCGCTTACTCTCGCGCACCAACGATTACGCCGCGCACTGGACCCCGTTCTGGGAAGATGCGCTCGGAAGCTCCCCTACAGACATCAACGGCGGCATCGGATCCCGAGGCAACCATCGACAGTGGATCCTCGATAGCTTCACGGCCAATAAGCCCTTCGATTTGTTCGTCGCTGAGCTCATCGACCCCACGCTGCCCGGCTACCGGAAGCCCAAAGAATATACGCCCAACGGACGGCATGTCGTGAGCGGCTACATCAAGAATGAGACCCATGAGGAAACACTTCAAAGTGCTGCCAATGTGAGTCAGGTCTTCCTCGGAACCGGAATGAAGTGTGCGAGCTGCCACAGCCATTTCCTCAACAAGGAATGGCCTCAGGCGCGCTTCACGGCCTTTGCTGGGATGTTCGCACCCGCAGATCTCGAACTCATCCGCTGCGAGGCACGGACCGGTCAACGCATCCCGGCAAAATTTCCTTTCGAACTCGATGGCATGAGCCTGGAGGTTCCAACCGATCTCAACAATCGCCTCCATCGGGTGGCGCAGATGCTGGTCGATCCGCTCAATCCACGCTTCTCTAAAAGCATCGTGAACCGCTTGTTCAAGCGCTACTTGGGCTTGGGATTGATCGAGCCCGCAGACGATTTCCGCAGCGACCTCCCCGCCAGTCATCCCGAATTGCTCGAATGGCTCGCACAGGATCTCGTGCGGCACGACTTCGATCTCCGCCACACCCTCCGATGGATTCTAACGAGCCGCAC
>JAPLUH010000154.1 GCA_026397675.1 Verrucomicrobiota bacterium | reverse complement strand
GCCCCGTCTTGATGGGAACAACCGAGCTGCGAGCGAGGCTTCAACTGGACCGCAATGGAGGGTTGGGTTTGGCGACGAGATGGCTCAGCATCCCGTCATGTTCCTGCGTGCGGTGCTTTTTGGGTTTTTAATGGCCAGTCTGGCCTGGGCCCAGTCGACGGTGGTCATCAGTGAGTTTCTGGCCAGCAATTCTCAGGGTTTGCGTGATGCGGATGGGGAGTTCCCGGATTGGATTGAGATTCAGAACACGAGCAGCGCCCCGGTGAACTTGCTGGGGTGGACCTTGTCCGACGATCCTTCCAACACGGTGAAGTGGCGACTCCCGGCCACGAACCTCAATGGTGGGGCGTTTTTGGTAATCTTCGCCTCGGGCAAAGATCGGGCCGTGGCGGGGGCTCCATTGCATGCCAATTTTAGCCTCTCGGCCGATGGCGAGTACCTGGGGTTGTTCGCGCCAGAAGCGAAGACTGCGGTGAGTGAGTTTGCGCCGAATTATCCGCCTCAGAAAACCGATGTGTCGTTCGGGTTGTTGGCGGGCAAGTCGTTGTATTTTAAGCCACCCTCGCCCGGGGTGGCCAATAGCGGCGGTTTCGGGGATTGGGTCGATGCCCCGCAGTTTAGCCAGGCCCGCGGCTTCTTCGAGACGCCCTTCGACCTGACCCTCTCGTCAAAAACCGAGGGTGCAGTCTTGCGTTACACCACCAATGGAACGTGGCCCACCGCCACGACGGGATTGGTTTACTCGAGCCCAGTGCCGATCCGGGGCACGACCATTTTGAGGGCGGCCGCCTTCAAGGAAGGCTTGCAGTCCAGCCCGGTGAAAACGCAGACGTACCTCTTTTTGCAAGATGTCATCCGTCAGTCCACCAATGGGGTGGCGCCTCCGGGATGGCCGACCTCGTGGGGAGCCAATACCCGTGATTACGGCATGGATCCGGACATCGTGATTTCGGCTGCCTACCGCGATCAAATTATTCCTGCTCTTAAATCCCTGCCGTCCTTTTCAGTCGTTACGGATCTGAAGCATCTCTTCGATTCGACGACGGGCATTTATGCCAATCCCGGACAGGACGGGCGGGACTGGGAGCGGCCCTGTTCTCTGGAATTGGTGTATCCGAATGGATCCAAGGGCTTTCAAATCGATGCCGGGATTCGAATCCGTGGGGGTTTTTCCCGCAGCACCGGAAACCCCAAGCACGCGCTGCGTTTCTTTTTTCGCGAGTCCTACGGCGAGTCGAAGCTAAAGTATCCGCTCTTCGGCAATGCGGGCACCGATGAGTTCGATGCCCTCGACCTCCGCACTTTTCAGAACTACTCGTGGAGTTTTCAGGGGGATTCCCAAGGGGTCTTTATTCGCGACCAGTTCAGCCGGGATAGTCAGCTCGACATGGGGCGACAGGGGGAGCGCGGGAACTACTACCACCTGTACATCAATGGCCAGTACTGGGGCTTGTACAATAGTTGTGAGCGACCCGAAGCGGCCTATGCGGCCACCTACTACGGTGGCAACAAAGACGACTACGACGTCATCAAGGTCGAGGCGGGACCTTACACCATCAACGCCACGGATGGGAATATGGCTGCATGGACCCGTCTCTACAATGCCGCCAAAGCGGGCGTCGCGGACACCGCAGCCTATTTCAAACTCGAAGGCCGCAATGCCGACGGAACCCCGAACCCTGCTTACGAGAACTTGCTCGATGTGGATAACCTCATCGACTACATGCTGGTGATTCTTTACGGCGGAAATCTCGATGCGCCGATTTCTAACTTCCTCGGGAACACGTCTCCCAACAACTGGTATGGACAGCGCGACCGGACCGGGCGTCATGGCGGGTTTCGATTCTCGGCTCATGATTCGGAGCACACCTTGCTGAATGGTGCCGAGAATCGGACCGGACCTTACGGAACAGCCACCAGTTTGAGTGTTACTAAGAGCAACCCTCAGTATTTGTGGCAGCAACTCAGCGCCAATCCGGAGTTCCGCCTTCGAGTGGCCGACCACATCCAGAAACATTTCTTCAACAACGGTGCGTTGACGCCCGTGGCCGCCCGAGCCCGCTTTGCGGTGCGGACCAACGAGATTTACTCCGCCGTGGTTGCGGAGTCGGCCCGCTGGGGTGATTCGAAGGTGGCCGCCCCGCTGAACCGGGATCAGCACTGGTTGCCGCGAGTCAACGACATCATGGCCAATTACATGGCCCAACGGACCGCCACGGTCTTGGCTCAATTGAAGGCGCGAAACTTGTATCCCGCCACGGTGCCACCCGCCTTTTCCCAGCACGGCGGCAATGTGGTCGGTGGATTCCGTTTGGCCATCACGGCCCCGGTTGGCGACATCCGCTACACGTTGGACGGATCCGATCCGCGTGAAATCGGCGGAGCGGTGGCCGCCGGGGCCCGAGCCTACTCCGGCGAAATTACCCTCAACCAAAGCACCACCGTCTGGGCCCGGGTGCTCAATGCGGGCAATTGGAGTCCGTTGATCGAGGCGTCCTTCACCCTCATCCAGACCTTCGACACCCTTCGAGTGACGGAGATCCATTACCATCCCGCTGCCGAGGGTAGCACCGATGGTGACGCCTTCGAATTCATCGAACTGAAAAACGTGGGCACGGACACTTTGGACCTCAGTGGTGTTCGGTGTGTGGACGGTATCGATTACACGTTTCCCTTGGGGATGCGATTGGAACCCGGACGGTTTATTGTGCTGGTTTCCGATGCGGAGGCCTTTGCCCGGAAATATCCCGGCGTGGCGGTGGGCGGCGTTTACCAGGGACGTTTGTCCAATGGCGGTGAACGGGTGGCGCTGGTCCATGCAACGGGGTCCCCGTTGGTGGAGGTGACTTACGGAGTCGAGTCTCCCTGGCCTCCGGCGGCGGATGGACAAGGCTTCTCGTTGGTTCCAATCGAACCGAATGGCTCGCCCTCCAGTCTCGCGTCGGCATGGCGCACGAGCGCGCAGATGGGCGGTTCTCCTGGGGCGGATGATCCGGTGCTTTCAGTGCCCGTCATTCAAGTGAGTGAGGTTTTGGCGCATACCGATCCACCCCAGTGGGATGCGGTGGAATTATTTAATCCGGGGACTGTGGCTGTGGATATCGGTGGATGGTTTCTGACGGATGAGCGCAGCGAGCCGAAGAAATATCGGATATCAGACGGAACTCGAATTCCGGCCGGTGGCTATTGGGTGGTGGATGAGACGCAATTCAATGCGTGGCCGCTGGGCCCAAAGGCCTTCCGGCTCGATTCCCATGGTGACTCGCTCTGGCTGTACTCGGCCGACACCGCCGGCAACCTCACGGGCTACCTCAGTGGTGTTTCGTTTGGGGCCACCCCCAATGGAGTGAGTCTCGGTCGCCACACCAATTCGGTGGGTGAGTTGCAGTGGGTGCTCCAAAGTGCGCTGACCTTGGGTTCTCCCAACGCCCGGCCAGCAATCGGGCCGGTGATCTTGAGTGAGATCGACTACCAACCAGCCGCGGGATCGGTTGAGTTCATCGAACTTCAGAACCTGACCGACAATCCCGTGCCATTGTTCGATCCCTTGTTTCCGACCAACACCTGGCGCTTGTCGGGAGTCGACTATGCATTTCCGACGGGGTTGATAATTCCCGCGAAGGGACTGTTGGTCGTGTCTGCCGGGGATCCCGCGTGGTTTCGCCAACGTCATGGCATCCCGGATTCTGTACCGGTGCTGGGCCCCTGGGCTGGCAGCTTGCAAGACAACGGCGAACGCATCGAACTTCAACGACCGGATTCTCCGGATCTGGAAACCAATCAAATCGGGCAGGTTCGCGTGCGAGTCCCTTACCTGACGGTGGATACGGTTCGCTACAGCCCTCAAGCGCCATGGCCTGAAGCGGCGGCAGGCAAGGGACGTTCTTTGGAGCGTCGCAGCCCAGCCAGCGTCGGGGATGATCCCGCTCAATGGGTGGCCAGTGCGGGGCCCCCGCTCCCGGGGCTAACCTCGGACAGCAATCGCCCGCCTCGGGTGGATGCGGGTTCGGATCAGGAGTTTCCGGCGGTGACCCGGTTTCCTCAATCCGCGTCCCTGGAAGGCGTCGTCTCCGATGACGGAAAGCCGGGGGCTGCGTTGACCTACCTTTGGACTCAGGTCGGAGGCCCGGGCCCGGTGGTGATTGAATCGCCCGACCAGCGACTCACCCGAGTCCGTTTGCCGGGGCAGGGTGTCTACAGCGTGCGCCTGAGTGTTTCGGACGGCGCTTCGACGTCTTCCGACGACGTGGTCTTGACCGCAGGTCGGGCCGGAAGCGAGGTCACTTGGATCACGGCGGGTTCCAGTTGGCGCTATCTGGACACGGGAGTCGATTTGGGCACGGCTTGGCGGGCTCCCGATTTCGATGACACTCGTTGGAAAACCGGCAAGGGCATCTTCGGTTATGGGGATCCGAATCAGGCCACGACTCTCGGGTTCGGGCCTAATTCCAGCGGTAAATACATCACCACCTATTTCCGCCTGAAGTTCGATGTTAGCGACCCGGGTTCGGTGACCGCCTTGCTGTGCAAGGTGCTGCGTGACGACGGCATAGTGGTTTGGCTCAACGGCGTGCAGGTGGCTAAGGACAACTTGCCCGAGGGGGATGTGGTGAATCAAACGTTGGCCAGCAGCGCCATCGGTGGCACCGACGAAACCACTTACTTCGACTTCCGTTTGGATCCCAGCGCCTTGAAGGCAGGAGAGAACACGTTGGCCGTGGAGGTGCACCAGAACTCGGGTTCTTCGAGTGACTTGAGCTTCGACCTGTCGCTGCAAGCCACCGTATTACCGCCCAACCAAGCACCGACCGTGGACCTGGGAGCCGATCGTCAACTGGCCGCTCCCGGAACGCTGTTGCTGGACGCTTTGTTCAGCGACGATGGGTTGCCGCTGCCGCCCGGAGTCCCCGGGTTCCAGTGGAGTTGGATGAGCGGCCCGGCTGTGGTGACCTTTGCCGATGCCACAGCATCCCGGACCGCCGTGACCTACGATCGACCCGGAGACTACGTGATCGGATTCCAAATCAAGGACGGTATTTTGTCGGCCAGGGATGAAGTGCTGGTTCGGGTGGGTGGGGCTCCGTCTGGCCCCGTTGTCACCATGGAGACTTCGGCCTCGGGCTTCGTGTTGAAGTTCAACGCGGCGGCAGGGCGGCCCCACACGGTCCAGTTCTGCGACGATTTGATCGGTGGAGCCTGGAACACGTTTGAGGCGATTCCATCGATTTCGAGGGAATCGACGCTCCAGGTTACCGTGCCTGTGTCCAACGGAAGCCGGTTCTTTCGCGTGCTGGTCCGATGAGACGAGTCGATGGCTGTCCCGGGAGAGTCGGGCAAGTTCACCTTGCCTCGCCTCCCGGGACCGTCCCAACGTCTGGGCCATGAACCGCATCGAGCAACGCTTCGCTGCCCTCAAGGCGGCCGGTCAACGGGGGTTGGTGGTCTACATCGGAGCTGGTGATCCGAATTTGGAGGCCACTCGTCGACTGGCTTTGAGCTTCGATGCGGCCGGGGTCGACGTGTTGGAACTCGGTGTTCCTTTCAGCGATCCGTTGGCCGACGGCATCGTCAACCAGTTGGCTGCACAGCGCGGATTGGAGAGCGGCACTACTCCTCCTAAGGTCCTCGCGACCATCGTCGAGATTCGCAAGGAATCGCAAATCCCCATCGTCCTCTACATTTATTTCAACTTGCTGCACCGCGTCGGGGTCGAGCGGTTCATTCGGGATGCGGCCGCCGCTGGTGTGGATGGGTTGCTGGTGTTGGACCTGCCGCCCGAAGAATCGGAGACCTATGAGTCGCTGATGGCCTCGGCGGGCCTGAGCCCGGTGTACCTCATCGCTCCGACCACCCCAGATGCCCGCATCGCATTGATCGCACCCCGGGCGCGTGGGTTCATTTATTACGTCAGCCGCGAAGGCGTGACCGGCATGCAAAGTCAGGTCAGCGATACCATCGCGATGATGACCGACAAGATCCGCGCCCACTCCCCATTGCCCATCGCAGTCGGCTTCGGCATCTCGAATGCCGAGCAGGCCCGCCAGGTGGCCCAGCATGCCGAGGCCATTGTTGTCGGCAGCGCCATCGTCAACCGGATCGCCGAGCACGGAAAATCCGCGGACTTGGTGGAGCGGGTGAGTGGTTTTGTTCGGGAATTGTCGGAGGCGGTCCGGTCGGTTCGTTGAGCATTGAATTGCTCAGTCCTCCGGTGCGTCAGTCAGGCCATCTCATGAAGGCCATTGCATTAGCGCTGGGGTTCCTTTGGACGGCGGGTGCCGTGGGTGCAGCACCGGGGGCTCCGACTCCCGCGCCTCAACGGTTTCGGCAGGAGGTGGCCGAGCGTTTTCCGGGGGATTCGCAAGCCCCGAAAGGCCCGGTTACGCTAGTGTTGCCTGGTGCCAATGGATCCGTTCGTGCCTGCAGCCAAGGCTGTTGGTACGAGCATCACAAGGGGCACTGGCAGACCTTGCCTCTTGGAACCTCACCTTCGGAGGCGCGCTTTGTGTTCCCCGATGCACTGGGTCGGGCTGTGAGAGCTGATTTTCCCGGCTCGTCCGTGATCCAAGTGCTGCCGATGGGGCAGGGGTTTCTGGTGGTCTCTACTAACCAATTGCATCGCTGGGAATCCGGGAAGTGGACTCAGGAACCCTGGCCGGAGTCGTGGGCCATTTCCCAGTTGGCAGTGACGGGCGACGGAACCTGGTGGGCCGCCTCCAGTCATGGATTGGTTCGTCGCACGGCCTCGGGCTGGGAGCCCGAGTCCGTCGTCGACGCGGGTGACCGAGCCTGGGCGGTGCGTTCGGTGTTGGGCGTCGCCGTCGATGCAGCGGGGCAACTCTGGTTTGCCAGCAAGGCCGGGGTGGGGTGCCGTACACCGAAAGGGTGGCGGTTTTTCGAGGGCAAAGACGGACTGCCGTGGAACGAGTTTACTGGGATCGCAGCGGGTCTTGCGGGTGAGGTCTGGTTCACCACGTCCCGCGGAGTGATTCGCTGGAACGGCACCGAGTTTCAATACCGTCAGGGACCGCGTTGGCTGCCGTCTGATGCGGTGTCCCAGGCCTGGGTCCAGGCCGATGGCCGCGCTTGGTTCGCCACGTCCAACGGTGTGGGCTGCATCGATCAGCAGCCCATGACCCTCGCCCAGAAGGCCGAGCACTATGAGCGCGAGATCGATCAGTACATCCGCCGTACCCCGTTCGGCTTCACGGCCGAGGCCCCATTGAAGACTCCGGCGGATCGGTCGACAGCCGCGCCTGAGGACTCCGACAACGACGGCCTGTGGACCGCGATGTACGGGGCCGGCGAGTGCTTTGCTTATGCGGCGACCCACGACCCCAAGGCCAAGGCCCGGGCCACCCGTGCGTTTGAGGCGCTGCGGTTTCTCCAGAAGGTGACTCAAGGTGGAACCCCGGCGCCGCCCAAAGGCTATGTGGCCCGAACCGTCCGCCCTGTGGAGTGGCCCGATCCGAATGTGGGTCGCATCGAGGGCGATCGCGAAGAAGCCCAGCGCGACGGACTTTGGACGGTTTATGAGCCTCGCTGGCCCAAGAGCGCCGATGGTCGCTGGTATTGGAAAAGCGACACTAGTAGCGATGAGCTCGACGGGCATTTCTTCTTCCATGCCGCCTACTTCGAGCATGTGGCGCAAACACCCGAAGAAAAAGACCAGTGCCGCGAGGTGGTTCGGGATTTGGCGGACCATTTGGTGAGCCACGGGTTCAACCTGGTGGACATCGATGGCAAACCCACCCGGTGGGGACAGTTTGGACCGGAATCGGTGAATCGCGACGAGCGATGGGTGGCCGAGCGCGGGCTCAATTCACTGAGCATCCTCACTTATCTGGCGGTCGCCGGCCATATCACGGGCGATCCGAAGTACACGGAGGCTTCGCGTGAGTTGGTGAACCGACACGGCTATGCGCAGAACCTCATGTTTCCCAAGGTCCAGTTCGGTCCGGGATCCGGGAACCACTCTGACGACGAAATGGCCGTAATGTGTTTCTACAACTTGCTGCGCTACGGTAAGGATCCAGCGATTCAGGATCGGGTGCGCTACGCGTCCTATGCCTACTGGGCAATGGAGGCTCCGGAACAAAACCCCTTCTTTAATTTCGCCTTTGCCGCCGAGGCATTGGGCAAAACTATTCGCAATGTCTGGGGGGAATTCTCCGTGCATCCGTGGGCCGGTTGGCATGAAGACGCGATGGCTACCCTAAGAGGCTTCCCGTTGGACCGCTTGAATTGGCCGCACCAGAACTCCCATCGGCTAGACATCGTCCGCCTGTCCCGCCAGCAGGCGCGGGATTTGTACGACCCTCGGGACCAAGGCCGTGGCCACCGGGTCAACGGCAAGGTTTTGGCCGTGGAGAACCGCCATTTCGAGCACTGGAACACCGACCCGTGGACCTTGGACTACGGTGGGAGCGGCAATGTTCTGGGCAGCGGCACGGTGTTCCTCCTGCCTTATTATCTTGGCCTCTACCACGGTTTTATCGAGAAGCCCGAGTAGGCAGAATGGAATCCGACGAGTTTTGTCTGAAATACCCCCTTGCACGCGAGGCTGGCCGATTTAGTTTTACGGTCATCCGGGCGGTTCAGCCTCGGGACTCAGCATGATGTCACCCAAGAAGGTCTATTATTTCGACAACAACGCCACGACCCGTGTCGCCCCTGAGGTGGTAACGGCGATGCTGCCGTTCCTGAGCGAGCTGTGGGCCAATCCTTCCAGCGCCTACGCCTTTGGTTCGCAAGTCCATGGTCATGTGGAGAAGGCCCGGGAAACGGTTGCGGCACTGATCAACGCGGATCCGAAGGAAGTGACCTTCACCAGTTGCGGCACCGAGTCCAACAACTCGGCCATTCACAGCGCGCTGGTGACCAGCGGCAAACGGCATGTGGTGACCACAGCGGTGGAGCACAGCGCCAACATGAATTTTGGTGCCTACCTCGAGAAGCGTGGGTTCGAGGTGACCTACTTGCCGGTGGAGAGCGATGGTTCGCTGGACCTCCACCTCTTGGAGCGGGCCATCCGGCCCGATACCGCCATCGTTTCGGCCATGATGGCCAATAACGAGACGGGCGTGCTGTTTCCCATTGAGGAGATTGCCGCCTTGTGTCGCAGCAAGGGAGTGCTTTGCCACACCTACGCCGTTCAGGTGCCCGGCAAACTCAAGTTGGAAGTTCGCCAATTGGGTGTCGATTTCTTGTCGCTGAGCCCCCACAAGCTCCACGCTCCCAAAGGCATCG
>JAPLUH010000002.1 GCA_026397675.1 Verrucomicrobiota bacterium | reverse complement strand
GAGTGGCGCTTTGGGGATTCTCCCGCGGCGAGTCGAGATTTTACAAATGCGGGGCGTTTAATCAATTCCCACGCGCTCCTCGATGGGCACCGGAGTCGATCGAATCAAGGGGGCCTCGGCACCCTCGGCTGTTGAGTCCTGGCGCAGTCCTCGATTGAAAGCCAGCGGAGAGATTCCTAGCCTGTCCCCACAGAGATACCCAGAGCCCGATCCGATCCCTCGATCCCTCGATCACGACCTCACCATGAACCCCGCCCAACCCCGCCGCGCCTTTCTCGCCACTGTTGCCGCCGCTACCGCCGCCACGGTCTTGCCGTGGACCGGTTGTAAACCGTCGGAGAGTGGCGCTGCCGGAGCCGCTGGAGCCGACACCATTAAGGTGGGCGAGTTCTGCTCCCTCACCGGCACGGAGGCCACCTTTGGTGTGTCTTCCCATGAAGGCACAGTCTTGGCCATCGAAGAGATCAACAAGGCCGGCGGCGTGCTTGGCAAGCAGTTGCAATTGCTGCACGAAGACAACCGATCCACGGCCGGCGAGTCGGTGACCATCGTCAAAAAATTCATTAGCCGCGACAAGGTCGTGGCGGTGCTGGGCGAGGTGGCCTCGGGGCGCTCACTCGAGGCCGGCCCGGTGTGCCAGGCAGCGGGCATTCCCATGATCTCGCCTTCGTCCACCAATCCCAAGGTCACCGAGGTGGGCGACTGCGTCTTCCGGGTGTGCTTCACCGATCCCTTCCAGGGCCGGCTCATCGCGGAGTTCGCCCGCAAGTCGCTCAAGCTCTCGCGGGTGGCGGTGTTCTCGGACGTGTCTTCGGCCTATGGCGATGGGCTGCGCCAGTATTTCAGCGACGCCTTCACGGCGGCGGGCGGCCAAATCGTGGTGCAGCAAAAATACTCTTCGAAGGACAAGGACTTCAAAGCCCAGCACACGGCGATCAAGGCGACCAATCCTGAAGGGATCTGTGTGCCGGGCTACTACAACGAGGTCGGGCTCATTGTGAAGCAGGCGCGCGAACTGGGCATCACCGTGCCGATGTTCGGCGGTGACGGCTGGGAGGCCCCGGAGCTCATCCAAATCGCCGGCGGCGAGGCGCTCAAGAACACCTACTACTCCACGCACTTCTCACCCATCCAAGACACCCCGGAAGCCAAGCTATTCGTGGCCGCCTACAAGGCCCGCTATCAAGGCAAGACGCCCGATGCGATGGCCGCCCTGGGCTACGATTCGGCCAAGGTGCTGGCCGACGCCATCCGGCGCGCCGGGTCGGCCGAGCCGGCCAAGATCAAGGCGGCGCTCGTCACCACCGACTTGGTCGCCGCCAGCGGCCGCACCCGCATGGACGCACAGCGCAATGCGCCCAAGGCGGCAGTGATCATCACGGTCGAGAACGGTCAGTTCAAATTTGTGCAAACCGTCGAGCCTTAATGGCCGGCTCGGGGCTTCTGCAGGCGAGGATGCCGGGCGGGTATTATCCCGCCTTGGGTCCCAGCCGATAACGAAGGTAGTCGCGGGACACGCCCAATTGCCGGGCGGCGGCCGACACATTGCCACCGGATTGTTCCAGGGCCGCTCGGATGATGTGCAGAATGGCTTCCTCCAGGTCGAAGCCTTGCTCCGGGAACTGGAAGCCGGGGTTCCACCAAGAATCCACGCCTGCGTGAGCCCCGCCCAGACCGGGGGCGGTCGCTGTGGTTGGATTTTCCGAAGACCCTCCGCCCGCACCCAAAAGCGAATCGAAGTTCAGCGCCTCGCCCTCTTCGAATACGAGGGCCCGCTCCAATTCGTGGGCCAGTTCTCGGACATTGCCCGGCCAGCCATAGCCCAGAAGACGACGGCGTCCCGTCTCGGAAATGGACCGAACCGGCAGGCGGTGACGCGCAGCGATGCCCTCCATGAGAGAGGCCGCCAGCGGCAAGAGGTCGACTCCCCGATCCCGCAGCGGCGGAATCGACAGGCGGAAGAGGTCCAGGCGATGGAGGAGGTCGGAACGGAAGCTTCCCTGGGCTACGAGTTGGCGAAGGCCTTGATTGGTGGCGGCAATAACCCGAACGTCCACGGCAATATTCTTCGAGCCACCGACCCGGCGGATCCGGTGGTCTTCGAGCACCGTCAACAGCTTGGCCTGGATGGGGAGCGAGAGGCTGCCCAACTCGTCGAGGAAGAGCGTGCCGCCATGAGCGGCTTCGAATAAGCCGATGCGAGTGCTGCGCGCATCGGTGAAGGCACCCTTCTCGTGCCCGAAGAGTTCCGACTCGGCCAAGTGCTCCGGGATCGCTGAACAATTGATCTCCACCCAGGGCCCGTCAGCCCGGGGGCCTTCACGATGGATCCGACGGGCCAAGGACGTCTTGCCCGTGCCGGTCTCACCCTCGATGAGCACCGGCGGCAACTGGGTTTCCATCCGTCGATCGGCGGCGAGGATGCGTTCGATCTGGGTCTTGAGGCCGGCCAGGGCATTGCCAAAGAAGTAGCTGGGGCTTTCAGCGCGTTGCTGCTCGGCCACGCGTCGACCTGCCTGGGTGGACCGGGCACGGCGAAGGGTCAGGGCCAGCGCCTCGGGCTCGAAGGGCTTGGTGAGGTAATCGAGCGCCCCCAAACGGATGGCCTCCACCGCGCCAGAGATCCCGCCCTCGGCGGTCATGATGACCACGCCCGTATGAGCCGGAACGGACTTGTCGCGAAGCAGGTCCGGCCCCAGACCATCGGGCAAGTTCACGTCCATTAAGGCGAAATCGAAATTCGCCGAGCCCAGCGCCTTGCGGGCCCCGGCCACCGAGTCGGTGGCGGTGACCTCGGCGCCCCACCGCTCCAAACTCGCGACCAGATGCCGTCGCCAAAGCGGTTCATCTTCGAGGACCAGAACCGAAAGACCCGTGAGCACCTCGGACGTCATGGTGCTCATCAAAGCCCCAAGGAGCCCTGAAGCCCAAGCCTGAAGCGACTCGTTTTTGCGGCCGCTCTGAAAACGCTATTCGGCCGACCCGTCGCGACCAGAAGGCGCAACCGGATCGGAGTCCGGGGTCTTGAGGATGAGCAGCACCAGGCCGACGCACGTGAACATGCGCGTGGCGGCCGCCTGGCCGTTCCACACCTGAGATTGCCACATCACGAACCACTCGGCACCCACCGTCAAAAAGGCGGTGAACCACAAAATCAAATTGGCCGTCAGGGCACCCACGGCCAGCGACTTGGTTGCATTGAACACCGCGGCCGATTGCCTACGCGCGCGCCACAAGGCCAGCGCCCCGGCCGCGATGCCCAAACCCGAAAGCCCCTCCCAGGCGATGATCGTCCAGTAGAAGGCGTGGTGCACGGCAGGCGTGCCGATGGCCCGCCACTTCAGCCGGTTACCAGGAAAGGTTGTGTCCATCGACAGCACATGCTGCACGAAGTCGAAATTGGATCCGTAGTCGGTGATGTTGTTAAAAGCGATAAGGCCCATGAACAAGGCCACCGCGGCCAGCAGGGCGATCTTGGAGAAACGTTCAATCATGGTCGGGTAGCTGTGGGGGTGTTGGTGGCGTTGCAGAACTCGCCGGACCAGGCCGTCGCCGGATCAAAGTTGCCGCGCAGCACTCCGAGTTTCTTGAGTGTCTCGAACTGAAATTTCCACCGGGCCTCCGACAGGCGGCCGGCCGACTCGCCCTTGGCGGGATCGCCGTTCAGGAAAGCCCCCTGCTTCAACGCCTGATGGCTAAAGGCCATCTTGGCCGGGGTGAGCTCGGGATTGCGCCGGCGAATCTCGGCGTGCACCTCGGTGGGATCCTCCATGTAGCCCCTCCAACCTCGCACACTCGCCGTCACGAAGGCCCGGACTCGATCGGGATGCTCGGTCGCGAATTCACGCCGCGTGAAGAAGACCCGGTACGGATCGAAACCGCTGCCACTGATGAGCAGCACGCGGGCCTTCACGCCTGCCTCGGCCGCGAAGAAGGGTTCGCTGGTGACGAAGCACATCTGGATGTAATCCGGATCCCGCAGGAACGATCCGATGCTGAAATTGTGGGCGCGCTCGCGGGTTGTCTTGAGGCCGTAGCGCTGGATCAAATACGGAAACCATGCGGTGCCGGGAGTCACGGCCACGGTGCGCCCTTCCAGATCGGCGAAGGTCTTCACCGGCGAGGATTCGTGCACCATGATCGCCTGTGGATCGTGCTGCAGCGTGGCCGCAACGGCGACGATCGGGATACCCCGATCATTGGCCAGGAGCACATCATCGGTGCTGCCCATGCCGAACTCGGCCGCCTTGGTGGCGATGCGTTGGATCGGAAACGCATTGGGTCCTCCGGGCAAAATTTCTACATCGAGCCCAGCCTCCCGGTAGTAGCCCTTAATGAGCGCGAAGTAGAAACCTCCGTGTTCGGGCTGGGGATACCAGTCGGTGATGAGTCGCACGGGTGCGCGATCGGCCGCCATGGAAACCAGGGCGACCCACAGGAAGCTCCAACGAGCGAAAACAGCGATCAGGCCGTGCATGGATTTTATTTCGGGGATTTCGAAAATTATTTGACCGCGCCGTCGTGGTAGCGGCGGGCCACTTTGCGGTGCTTGGCTCGCACCTGACCATGAACGAGCAGCGTGTCCACCTGACGTGCATGGCAGAGCACCAGTCCGTGCACTGGATTGTGGGCGCCATTGCTAAAGAGGTCTTCCAACGGGAAGACCGCCACATCGGCGCATTTGCCCGGTTCCAGGGATCCCAGATCGGCGAGTCGTCCGAGATTGCGGGCGCCATCGAGCGTGGCCATTTCCAACGACGCTTCGGGCGTCATCGCTTCGGCCCCGTGGATGACCCGAGTGAGCAGCAGCGCCAACCGGGCTTCGTTGAGCAAGTGACCCGAGTCGTTGGAAGCCGACCCATCGACGCCCAAGCTCACCGGACTGCCGCCCCGGCGAAGGTCGTTGACCCGGCAGACACCCGATCCCAATCGCATGTTGGAACACGGGCAGTGGGCTACGCCGGTGCGGGTCTTAGTCAGGCGGGCGACCTCGCGGTCATTGAAGTGAATGCCGTGGGCCAGCCAAACGTCCTCGCCTTCCCATTCGTGCCGGGCCATGTACGGAAAGGGGCGGGATCCCAGCACCTTCACCGCATCTTGGTTCTCGGGATTGTTTTCGCCGCTATGGGTGTGCAGACGGACCCCGAGCGAACGACCCAGCCGGGCCGATTGTCGGTTATGCTAGCCATAGCACCCAAAGACCGTGCACGGCGCGAAGGCCACCTGCGACATCGCTCCAGTC
>JAPLUH010000108.1 GCA_026397675.1 Verrucomicrobiota bacterium | reverse complement strand
ATCCCCTGCTGGAGCCCATCGCCCGCGAAACCTACGGGATCCTGATTTATCAGGAGCAGGTGATGCAGGCGACGCAGATCCTGGCCGGCTACACCATCGGAGGAGCCGATTTGCTCCGTCGGGCCATGGGCAAAAAGAAGCTCGAGGAGATGGTCTTGCAGCGCGAGACCTTCGTGAAGGGTTGCGCGGATACCAACGGCATCCCGGCCCCCAAGGCCAACGAGGTCTTCGACTTGCTGGAGAAATTCGCGGGCTACGGCTTCAATAAATCGCACGCGGCAGCCTATGCCGTCGTGGCCTATCAAACGGCCTGGCTGAAGACGAACTACCCGGTGGAGTTCCTCAGCGCCATGATGACCAACGATCAGGGCGATACGGCGAAGTTGAGTCAGTACATCGCTGAGGCCAAGACCCTCGGCATCGAGACCTTGGGTCCGGACATCAATGCTTCGGGTCTTCACTTTGCCCCCGCCGCGGCCGAGGGAGGACGCCGGGTCATCCGCTTCGGTTTGGCGGCCATCAAGGGAGTCGGTGAGGCCGCCGTTGAAGCGTTGCTCGCGGCCCGTTTTCTGGGAGGTACTTTCATCAACCTGGAAGACCTGTGTGGCCGGGTGGAAACCAAGGCCATTAACCGCAAAGCCCTCGAGTCCCTCATCAAGGCGGGAGCCTGCGATTCCGTCGGGCCCAATCGCGCCACCGTGTTCCACCAGATCGATGGTTCGATGGCCCGCGCCACGGCCAACGCGTCGGACAAATCCCGGGGTCAGGTTTCCTTTTTCGACACGTTTGAGGCGGCACCGGCCGCCCGGCAGCGGGTGGAAAACCCCGTGGTCCAAGAAGACTGGCCGGTGGCCCAGAAGCTGGCAGACGAAAAGGAACTGGTAGGCTTCTACGTCAGCGGGCATCCGCTGGGTCCGTACGAGAAGCTGCTCTCCCGGCATACGACGCATACGATTGAGGAGCTGGCTGCATTGCCGAATCGGTCAATGATCCGGATCGGGGGACTGGTCTCCGCCGTCCAGAAAGGGGTGTCAAAAAAGACAGGCAAGCCCTACGCGATGGTCACACTCGAGGATATGACCGGCACGGTCACCGCGCTGGCCATGAATGAATCGTACGACCGTTATACCGAACTCTTCGTGGTGAATCAGGCGTTGCTGGTCACCGCGGAGGTCAGTACCGGCGAGGAACGGCCCAAGCTTTTCCCGCAGGAGATTCTGCCGCTCGATGCTGCGCCGAAGAAGTTTACCAAGCGGATCCAACTGCGCCTCCGGTCGGACCAACTGGGTGACACGCGGCTTGCGGATCTGAAGGCCCTGATCGAGGCCCACTCCGGCTCGGTGGTGGTTTACCTTTGCATTCGCATGCCGGGTGGAGAGTCGGTTTGGATCGAGCCGAACGATCGCTACCAAGTCACCCCATCCCGAGAGTTTGAAGCAGCGATCACCGGTCTTTTCGGTTCTGAATCTTACCAGGTTAAGGTGGACAACTCTCTGCCCGAACGGGCCCCGCGGCGTTGGGAAAAACGTGGCAACGGGGGCGGTGGCGGCGACGAATAAATCGACGCAATTAAAAAGGGCCTCGGGATAACCCGAGACCCTTGTTGGAACTCAGAGAACGGAACGGGTTGCGCTCCGTCGCGTTATTCGTATTTGAACACCAAATTGGCGCCGCTGGTCGAGATGCTGACCTTCGAGGCGCCGCTGAGGCGGTAGAAGGACGAACTCGTTGGAGCCGGGATGGTGATGGTCTTGGCCGCGGCGTCGACGCTCGCTCCGGTCACTGCCGAGAAGGCGCCACCGAGGGCCGAGGCGCTCTGCAGCGTGACGGCCGAGGGGGCCGCCGGGAGGCCGCGGATAATCATACCGCTG
>JAPLUH010000551.1 GCA_026397675.1 Verrucomicrobiota bacterium | reverse complement strand
TGGTACTGGCGCACAAACCCGCCGATCGAAGCCACCTCGGCCACACCCGGGATGGACTGGAGCGGGTAGCGAATGAGCCAGTCTTGAATACTGCGTAATCGACCCAAATCGTATCCGCCCTCGGGGGCCAGAGTTGGGTCCACCTCCAGATAGTATTGATACACCCAGCCTAGCCCGGAGGCATCCGGACCTAGTTTCGGCACGACACTAGTCGGCAGTAAGCCGGTGATTTGATTTAAGCGCTCCAGCACCCGAGTGCGGGCGAAATAATTGTCGATGGAGTCTTCGAACAGCACGGTGATGAGAGAGAAACCCGTCATGCTGTTGGCTCGGACGCTGCGCACTCCCGCCAGACCTTGTAGGTTGGCCGACAGTGGGTAGGTGATCTGGTCCTCGACCTCCTGAACACCCCGGCCCGCCCAGTCGGCGAAGACGGTGACTTGGTTTTCACTCAGGTCCGGTATGGCATCGACCGGAGTTCGGTACACGGCCCGTATTCCCAACGCGACGAGCATCAAGGTGCCGCAAAGCACGAGGAAGCGCTGGCGTAGAGAGGCTTCGATGAGGCGAGCGATCACGGCTTCTCCTTCAGTTCGAGACCACAATCGATCATCTCAGCTCCAAAGAACGGGTTGCGGACTTTGGAGTTTTTTTGCAACCAGCCGGCCCGCTTTGGAGCAGAGGGAATCGCCCGATCGACCATCGGGCATTCGAACGTTCGGACTCCCGCCTCCCATCCTTGACGGTGAGCCCACCGGGCTAGGTCTACGGTGGTCCGTGATTGGTCGAGGAACCATTTCCGAGCTTCTGCTAAACTGGCAGGTACCGAGGAAGCGGGTGGAACAGGGACCGATGCGATGGATTTCTGGAGGGTTTCTGGAAGACTTGAATCTGGCTGGCTGGCCCATTGGCGGAGTGCGTCCTGATGGGGTGGGAAGCGTCTCAAGATTTCTCGAAACACCTCCAACTGATCGGAGGCGAGCGCTTCGGATAAGTCGGCCGAGTGTTGCAAGAACCCGGCCAAGGGAGGCGGAACGGGAGATGGATTCCGTGAGGTCGATGAGGCCTGGGAATTGCCGCTGTCGCCACTGCCGCCGCTTTGGAGTTGGGATTGGGCATCAATGAGGAACGCCGCCTGTGTCACGACTCGTTCTCCGGGTATTAGACCATCCAGCACTTCGGCCAAGTGGTCGCCGATGCGGCCGATGCGAACCTTCCGCGACTCGTAGGCCCCGGCGCCGAGGCTCAGGTAGACCACGGGTTGCCCCCCGTTCCACAAAAGCGCGCTGCGGGGCAGGGTGCGTGCGGTCTCGACGCAGGCAATCTCAGCCATGGCAGTGACCCGGTGGAGCAACCGCCGGCGGGGGCCCTCAGTGGTCGCTTCGATCGGATTGGGGATCTCGATACGCACTCGGGTGCTCCGGGTCATTGGGTCGAAGTTCGGATCAATGAAACTCACTTGGCCGGTGATCACTCCGCCGTTCCAGGAAGCAGTGGTGATGCGGGCCGATTGGCCCACCCGGAGCCATTGCCGGTCCGACTCGTAGGCCGTGAGTTGAACCCACATGGTGGAGAAATCCGCCGTTTCAAAGAGGCGTTCCCCCTCGGTGACGTACTGACCCTCGTACACCTGTTTGAGCACCACCGTGCCATCGGCTGGAACCATGAGCTCGCTGGTCAAGGCGCTCGGAGACTTGTCCTTCAACGCATCGATTTGCCCCGGAGTCAGGCCCATTTGAATTAAACGCTGTCGGGCGGAGGCCAGGATCGGTGTCAGGTCGGTTGAGGTGCCAGCGGGTTCCGGGTGTGGTTGTTTGCTGAGGGCCACGTACTCGCGCTCTGCAGCGAGCAAACTCGGAGAATAAAGGGTCAGCAGGGGGTCACCTGCTCGAATTTCTTGACCCAGTCTGTTGACCGAGAGGCGCTCAATGCGCCCGGCCACGGAAGCCGAAATCATCCGGTGGCGGGTGTCGTTGTCCTCCAAAGTTCCCGAGAGCCGTAGGTGGCGGATGAGAGGAGCTTCGGAAACCTCACTGGTTTCGAGGTGGATTAATTGAATCGAATTGGTTCCGAGAACAACGACGGGTCCCTCCGCAGATGCTCCAGAATCCCCCTCATAAACCGGGGTCAATTCCATACCGCAAATGGTGCATCGTCCCGGTCGGTCAGACCGTATCCACGGATGCATCGGCGACTGGTATAACCGCACGGATCGGGGATGTGATGGGTCCGTACCCGTTGGCTGGGAAACCGCGGATGTCTGGGGAACATCCCAGTGGGACCGGAGGACCCAGAATCCGGCACCGGTCAGGAGACCAGCGACGAAGACAGCCAACAGCAGCAGGCGAGAGGTTTTCATGGAGCAGGAGAAGGACTTGAACGAGGAGAAGGGGGGTGGGGTAACTCGTGCCAACCGCAGAGCAGCAGGAGTTCGGCGATGGCGGACCATTGTTCGGCGATGGCGGTGGCCTGATTGGCTTGTGCATCAAGCCATTGCCGACGCAGATCCAGTGTGTCTCGCAGTTCACCAGGACCGGCGCTCAAGGCCGCAGTGGCGGTGTCCAGAGCGGTGCGGAGACGAGGCAGAAGCGTTTCCTCCGCCAGTTCGGCCCGGATGCGGGCGCTTTCGATACGGGTTAGCCAATGGTGAATCTCCACGGTGACTTCCGCTTCCAGATTGGCCACCTCGCGGTGTGCGGCCTCAAGTCGGAGGCGATCCCGGGTGAGGTCCTTGCGGTATTGGTCTCCGTTAAACCAGGGAAGGGAGAGCGACAGGGTGGCCGCCCCGTTCCTCAGACCGCCGTCTCCCGAGTACTGCCGAGAATCAAGACCCAGCGACAGGTTGGGTCGCCGGGAGCGTCGGGTGGCATCGACCCGGGCCGAGGCTTCGTTGCTTAACTTTCGAGCCACCCGCAACTGGGGTTCTGCGGCAAGAGCATGGCGCGGCCAATCGTGTTGATAGGTAATGGGTGCGGCTTTGGACGGCAGTTCCCACGGCCCGACTGCGCGGTCGATGGGGTGTCCCAAGACACGATTAATACGCGCCGCGGCATTCTGAGTGTCGATGCGCAGCAGCCTGAGCCGCGTCTCAGCTTGGGACAATTCGTTGCGGACTTGGAGGAGCAGCGCGGGGGTGACTCCACCGGACGCGTGGCGTGCCTCCAGGGTGTTGAGGATTCGGCGTATCCAAACTTGATCGGCTTCAGCCAGATCAATGCTGCGATGGAGCAAGGCCATTTCCAGGAGTCGTTCCATGAGGTCTCGCTGGAGTATGGCAATTCGGGTCTCGGCCATTTCTCGGGCGGTCTTGGCCTCGGCATCGGCGAGGGCACGGGCCGCAGTTTCCTTGCCGAAGACGGGCAGCGTCTGGGTGATTCCGAGGGCGAGATCGCCTTCCTCTGAAGCCTGGGCTCCTCGGGAGGTGAATCCGATTCCTCC